>NZ_JBEOWS010000120.1:0-24917 GCF_040296125.1 Streptomyces sp. NPDC002265
AGCGATCGGACGCACGGCGGACAGCCTCGGCGGGCGACCGTGCACGGGAACGGGACCTCCGGCAGCTGTTCGCGGAGCGCCGCCATGGCCCCGTGGTCCGCTGCCGCGCCCAGGATCCGTCGGAGCCCTTCGCCGAACCGTGGCCAGGCAAGCGGGTCGTCACGGCCCGTGCCGAGGATCGCGACCGGTCCGGCGCGAGGACGGTGACTGCCTATGGGCGGCAGACAGGGCCTGTTGTCGACCGTTGTGGTCCGAACGGCCCTGGATCGGGGAGGAGACCCGCGAAAGGCTGGCATGGAAGGCACCGACGGCCGCGGCCCGGCGGCCACGACGGGGTCCAGCCCTGGAGGTGATGACCATGATCCGCAAGCGTGTAACTGCCACAGCGATGGCTGCCCTGGCTCTGGCGGGTGCCGTGGCCATCGGTGGCTGCGCCGAGAACGGGGGCGGCACCGGCGGAGGATCCGTCCGCACACCGAGCGTCACGTCCACTCCGACAGGCCCCAGCAGCGGTTGGGGACCACAGGTGTGGCGCAGCGAGGGCGGCTCGACCATGATGGGCGGCGCCTCCGGATCCTGGGCGCCCGGCATGATGGGTGCCGGAATGACGGGCAACTGGTGGCTGGCGGGCAACGGCGAACGGGTGCAGACCCTCGGCCAGGCCCGGCAGCGGGCGACGGCGTTCGCCGACCGGCTCGGCCTGACAGTCGGCGAGATCATGCAGTTCTCCCGCAACTTCTACGCCGAACTGCGATCCGCGGACGGCCGACCGGCCACCGAGGCCCTTGTCAACCCCGCTGACGGAGCCGCACAGATCGAGTACGGGCCGGCGATGATGTGGAACACCGTCTACGGCATGCACTACGGCAGCCGCAGCGCCGTCCGCGTCTCGGCCGCGCGGGCGCAGAGCATCGCCCAGCAGTGGCTCCAGACGCACGGCAGCGCTCAGACCGCGGTCGAGCCCGAGTCCTACCCCGGCTACTACACCCTGCACACGAGGCAGTCCGGGAAGATCACCGGCATGCTGTCGGTCAACTCCTCGACCGGGCAGGTCTGGTATCACTCCTGGCACGGTTCCTACATCGCCACGAGCCAGCGCTGACTCGCTCCCCCAGCTGGAGTCCGAGGAGTTCCCCTGGGGCACCGGCGCGGTTGCCGTGCGGCTCGGGCCTACGGCCGTCTCACCGGCACGCACCACATCAGTGCGGTGCCGCCGCCCTCGGGCCGGGCCAGTTCCAGTCGGCCGCCCAGTTGCTCGGCGCGCTCCGCCATGTTGCGCAGCCCGCTGCGACGCCCGTCGGCGGGGATGCCCACACCGTTGTCCGTGACCGACAGCCGCATCTGCGCTCCGTCCGTGGCCAGCCGCACGTCGGCGTGGTCCGCATGGGCGTGTCGGGCGACGTTGGTCAGAGCTTCGGAGAGGACCGCCACCACGTGGTCGGCGATCTCCTTGGGCACATCGGTGTCCAGCAGGCCTTCCATCCGGACGCCGGGGGTGAAGCCGAGGATCGGAGCCGCCTCACCGACCACCTGTACGACACGCGCGCGCAGCCCGGCGGCCCCGGAGCCGTCGCGGATGCGCAGGCCGAAGATCGTCGATCTGATGATCTTGATGGTTTCGTCCAGATCGCCCACCGCACGCGCCACTCGCTCGGCGGCCTCCTCGTGCTCGATGAAACGACCTGCGCTCTGCAGGGTCATGCCGGTGGCGAACAGCCGCTGAATCGCCAGGTCGTGCAGGTCACGCGCAATACGGTCACGATCCTTGAGCACCGCGACCTCCTCGGCGTCCTGGCGGTGGTCCGCCAGCTCCATCGCGAGGGCGGCCTGTCCGGCGAAGGCTTTCAGAGGCTCGGTCTCCATCGTCGAGAACTCCTGCTGCCCCGTCTTGCGCGCCAGCAGGACCACCCCTCGGGGACCTCCCTCGCCCGTGCCGATGGGCACGGCCACGGCGGGACCGAGTCCGGCGAACCGCGCAGGCTCCGGGGAGATCCGGTCGTCCTTGCCGACATCGGCGCTGGAGACCGGGGCAGCACCGGAAAAGGCGAGCCCCATCAGGCTGCTCTCCATGGGCAGGACCAGGCCCCGGTGGGCTTCGGCGTCCATCCCGACAGCGATCTCCACCGCGAGGGACCCGGTGCCCTCCATGGGCAGCGCGACCGCGGCCAGGGCGGAACCGGTGATCTCGCCGGCGCGCTCGGCGATCAGAGCGAGGACCTCGGCCCGGTCACCGCCGGACATCAGGCTGTGGGTGATCTCCGCGTTCGCCCGCAGCCAGCGCTCCCGCAGCCGCGACTCCTCGTACAGACGCGCGTTGTCGATCGCCACGCCGGCCGCCACGGCGAGCGTCAGCGTGACCGAGACGTCCTCCTCGTCGAACTGGCCACCGCCTCGCTTCTCGGTCAGGTACAGGTTGCCGAACACCCGGTCGCGCACCCGGATCGGGACACCGAGGAAGGTGTTCATCGGCGGGTGGTTCGGCGGGAAGCCGTACGAGGCCGGATGCTCGGAGATCTTCGCCAGCCGCAGCGGCTCGGGATGGCGGATCAGTTCCCCCAGGATCCCGTGGCCCTCCGGGTAGGGACCGATACGGGCGATCTGCTCCCCACCGACCCCGACCGTGTGGAAGGCCGAGAGCCGCCTGCCGTCCGGGCCGATCACGCCGAGTGCCGCGTATTCGGCGTCGACCAGCACCGCGGCGGCCTCCACGATCCGGTGCAGGGCCTGCTCCAGGTCCAGCTCCCGGCCGACCGACAGCACCGCTTCCAGCAGGCTGTGCACCCGGTCGCGCGTGCCACGCGCTGCGTCCAGCCGTGCCTGCAGTTCCGCCAGCAGCTCGTCCAGGCGCAGCTGAGGCAGCCGTACCCGAGCTTCCTCGGGGCTTCCCATCGGTACTCCTCCAGGTCCCCTCGACCCACGGACACCCAACGGCCCGACCATGAGTCACGGTAGTGGTCGGGCACCGGCTGCGGCAGGACATCCAGCAGGGGCACCGAACTCGTTTCGGGGACACCCGGTCGTGCGACACCCGTCCCCGCCTGCACCTCCGACGGTCGTACAGCTTCCGCCTCACGTACTACGAGCAGGGCCACCACCCGAGCGGACCGGTCGAGGCAGTGGCCCGCGCCATGGAACGGGCCGCCAGGGGCCAGGAGCCTGGCGCCTGGCCCCTGGCGGCTGGCGGCTGGCGGCTGGCGGCTGGCGGCTGGCGGCTGGCGGCACGGGCGAACACCACACCCCGCAGGACGCGGCCCACACCCGGCGGTTCGGCACTCAGGACATCGGGCTGCGCCGCACCGTGGAAAACACCGCACGGCCCAAACGGTGATGGCCGTTCGGTACGAAACCGGACACGGACGACGCGGCATCGAGGGCGCGATGACGGGAGCTCAGGGAGGAAAGTGCACCCCGTACAGGGAACGTCCGCCGACCAGGTCGCGTCCGGTGACCAGCTCGGGCGCGATTCGCACGAAGACCTCCTGCGATGCCGGCGCCCACGAACGCGGCCCGGTCCGCAGCAACCGCAGATGCTCGACGGGATCTGTCACGACGGCGGCGGCACCCATGACCACGACGCTCCATCCGGAACACGCAGCGACATCGATCGCGTCGGCCTCGAAGGCGACCAGCGCTCCGTCGATCGCGCCCACCAGTTCCGAGGAGGCGGACGTGCGCATCAGCACCGCGCCCTCGCGGTCCAGAGAGAAGTTCACCGGCAGCACAGCGGGCAGCGCCCGGCGCGTGTAGACGATGCGCCCCACAGGGACGGTGGCCAGCAGCCGCAGGCAGTCCTGCCGGTCGAGTTCGCGGAATCCGTCGTTGGCGTCCATCTGGCTTCTCGTCTCTCCCCCGTCACCGCGCTGGTGGCAGCTCCCGTCGTCGAGTGGCGGGGTCGACTCGGGCCGGGGACCACCGGTTCCCGGCGTCTTGATAAGCGCCGCCGCCGTCATCTGCGGTACGACTGCCGGCGCGAGCAGCACCACCCCGTTCGGCGACGCGTAGCGGTGCCGCTCCAGACAGGCCGCTCAGCCGGGAGCCACGCCCGCTCGGGCGGCAGTCCCCTGTATACGTCGGCCCGGGCCGCGCAAGGCGAGCGGCGAGCCCACGGCCCCGTTCACTCGAGGACGCATCCGGCGGCACGTTCACCCGCGTATGTCCACTCATACCTTCGCGTCCTCAAATCAGGCCGCCCGCACGGCGACCTCGTCGTACGACGGCTCCCCGAGGACCACTTCGAGTGCGCCGATGTCGGTGGCGCGGGCGAAGACGTCGTACGCCTCCTCCATCTGGTCGGGCAGGAAGGTGTGAGTGGCCAGCTGCTCGGGGACCTCGTCGGCGCCCAGCCGTCTGGCGGCCTCCGGCCGCGATGCGGCCAGGTCGACGGCGATGATCCGCTCGGGACCGAACAGTCGTGCCGTGGAGATCGCCGCGAGGCCGATGGGACCGGCGCCGACGATGGCGACGGTGTCGCCCGGGCGAACGCGCCCGTTGCGGAAGGCGAAGCCCTTCATGACGCTCATCACCGTCCCTTCTCCGGTTGCCCGGACTGGACCACACATCCAGGCTGTCCGGTCGCCGTCTGATCCGCTTGGGCCGTCCGGCCCTCATCGCCTGCCCGGACGGCCCAGCCGTGGACCCGTCGGCCTCACGATGGCGCGACCGATCAACAGGGAATGGGATCAGGCCGGACCGCGATGGGGTCACACGACGGGCTGAACGCGTGCCCGATCTGACGTGATCTGCTGCGCCTCTGCCGGCGCCCGGGCGCGGCGCCCTGCTGTACGTGGGCACGCCTGGTGCTTCCGTCCTGTGCCGCCGATCGGCCGTTCTGTGTGCCGGAGAGGAGGCCGAAGCCGCCCCGTCGGCCGGCGGCGAGCACCGCCTCGTCCTCGCTCCCGGCCCAGGCCCACGGGATCTGCGGGACGCGACAGCAGGCGGGCCGTTCGGCGCAGGCGCCCGGGTCGAGCCGGCCGGCGTCGGGGTCAGCGGCCAGATCCTCGGCCACGACCGTGCGGCCCCGTCACCGTCCACCGGCTGACAGCGTCCGCCGCGAGATCCGCAGACCTACGCTCCGGCCAGGAGATGCCATGTCCTGGGGCGAACCGCGGCTTCGGCTTCACCGGCCAATCGCCGTGGGCCGCGTGCAGCTCGGCGTGGCGCAGTGCCGACGCCTCTGCCCGGACGCGGACCTGGCCGGGGCCGGGCTGGGTCACCCATGGGGGACAACGGCCACAGGGCAGCCGACGTGGTGGATCGCCGCGTGGGTCACGGGGCCGGTGCGGGGTCCGACCGGGCGTTCGGCGAGACGGCGGCCGACGACGAGGAGACTCGCTCCGGTCGCGGCCCGGACGAGCGCGGTCGTGGGCCTTTCCTCCACCACCGTCGCCAGCACTTCCACGTCGGGGTACTTGTCGCACCACACCTGGAGCACGGCCTGGAGGAAGCCCAGCCACTCCTCGCCCTGCCGGCCCTCCGTCACCAGGCCGATGTCGCCGGGGCCGAGGCCGACGGGGCCGGGCGCATGCCAGGCGTGCACGGCCCGCAGCCGGGAGTGCCGAAGCCGGGCGGCCTCGAAGGCGAACTCGATGACCTCGTCGGCGGCCTCGTCGAGGTCGATCGCCAGCACCACGTCGCCGTAACCGGTGTCCGTCGAGGCTTCTCCGTCGTCCGTCGGCAGGTGCTCGTCCGCCGCCTCCTCGCCTGCCCTGACGAGGACGACGGGGCGGGTCGCCTTCGCGACCACGCCGAGCGCTACGGATCCCACAAGGAATCCGGTGAACCCGCTCAGTCCGCGTGAGCCCAGGACCAGCAGGTCGGCCTGGTCCGCCGCCTTCAGCAGGGCCGCGGCGGCCGGTCCCTCCATCTGCTCGTCGGTGAGACGGACTCGCGGGCGTTCGGCGCGGACTCGTTCCGCCGCCTGCCGCAGGGCGCGCCGGGCCAGATGACGCTGGGCGGCGTTCGCGATCTCGCGGTCCTCATGACGGGGGTGCCAGTCCCAGGCGTGCACCAGGTGCAGCGGCCGGTCCCGCCGCTCGGCCTCGCGGGCCGCCCATGCGGCGGCGGTCAGGCTCTCGGGGGATCCGTCGACTCCGGCGACAACGGGCGAAATCATCTCGACACCTCCGGCACTCGGTCTGTCGTCCGGTACCAGCGTCGTGCCGCCGCCCACCCATAGGTAGAGGCTGCTCAGCCCCCTGCGGGGGCCGTCCGGCCCCTCTTCCCGGCGTTCCCGCCGGTCCGCGCAGGGGAACCGGCAGCTCCCCCGGCCGCACGCGGACCGCCGGTCCCGCAGCCGGATGTCGGTCGGCGAGCGGTCCGATGGCGACACCGTCACGCCCAGCGCGCTCCTGACTCGGCCGCACCCGTGGTGGTCCCGGTAGCGCGGGGAGAAACCGTAGGCCGAAGACGGTTCGGGCACTGGCACCGGATCGAGCCGTCGGGCACCCTCGCGGATCTCCAGGCCGGATCGGCCAGGAGATCGCGGAGTCCAGCACACCCTCCCCGTGACCAGTTCGCGGCATGCCTCGCCGCGGAGCACTCGCCGACGGGCATTGCCGCACGCTGCCGCCCGCAGCACGCGCCGACCGTACGGTGGCCGGATGCGCGTCGGTACGGTACTCGCGGAGCCGCTCGACGCACAGTGACTCCTTGCCCGCTGCCCGCACGTACGGTTGCCCCAGTGGGATCGAAGCCGCGCGACGCCAGGAATCGCGGCGGTACCCTCGTCGCCGTCGGCCGCGACACCCTCTTCAAGGACCGGCCGCGACACCCCGCCCAAGGACATGGTCCGGCCCATGCAACCGTGGAAGGTCGGCGCGGTGCGCATACGCGAAGGCGAGTGCGGCCCCATGGTGCCGTCAGTCGTGCGGCACCACCGCCACCGGCGCCCAGGCGTGCTGCAGCACCGCGTGGGTCACCGGGCCGATACGGCCGCCGACCGGCGCGCGGCGCTGCTTGCGACCGACGACGAGCAGTGACGCGTCCCGCGAGGCGTGCACGAGATGACGGCCGGCGCCGCCGATGACGGCCTGCTCGCGCACCTGAACCCCGGGGAACTTGTCCTTCCACGGCCGCAGGACGTCGCCGAGCCCGTGCCGTGCCTCCTCCGCCAGTTCGGCGGCGTCGAGTCCCGAATCCAGGACGGCGCCGTAGCCGTAGACGGCCGCAGGGGTCCAGCCGTGGACCACTCGCAGGCTCGCCGCGCGTCGCCTGGCGGCCTCGAACGCGAACTCGACGACGGCGTCCGCCGGGCTGTGCAGATCCAGCCCCAGTACGACGTCGCGGTACGGAGTGATGATCGCCCCTGTGCCTGTCGCATCCGGCAGATGCTCGTCCTCCGCGCTCTCCCCGGCCCGCACGAGCACGACGGGCCGTTGCGTGCGCGCCACCACGGCGAGGGCGACGGAACCGACCAGGAATCCCGTCACCGCACCGAGCCGCCGCGACCCCAGGACGAGCAGGTCGCTGTCCTGCGCGGCGGTCAGCAGGGCCGGTACCGCCTGTTCCCGGTCCTGCCGGGTGGTGATCCGCAGACCGGGGTGGCGTTCCGCGAGCCGGCGCTCCGTCTCGCGCAGCAGACGGCTGCTCCATTGGCCCTGCGCGTCACCCGCGCCGGATGGCGGAATCCCCATGAAGGACACGTACTGCGGCCCCGGCGGGTCGCCGGCGTTCAGGAGACGCAGAGTCACCTCTCTCTGTGCCGCTTCGCGAGCGGCCCAGTATGCGGCGGCAAGGCCTTCTCGCGAGCCGTCGAGACCGACGGTGATGGGGAGCATGTGCGGACCTCCTTCAGGATGCGCTGTCAGTCTGCGGGCCCGAGGCATGGGGCAGGAGGGGCCAGAGGTCCCCACAAGGAGTCGCTCGGCCCCGGCCGGCGGCACGATCTCGCACTCAGCATCGTGGGCCGGGGATTCGGCCCCCGGCCGACCGAAGCGCTGCCCGCCTCACGAGTGCACCGGCACGCGGTGTCGACGCAGCTCCGGGCGGCTCGGCGACGGCGCCTGGGGAGGCGTCCCGTGCGCCCGACCGCGCAGCAGCGGACCGCGAGTTCCTCGAACACGGCTGCGAGGACACACGTCAGCCCCGTCCCCAGCACGAGCAATACCGCGAAGCGTTCCCAGAACTCCGGTGTGAGGCTGGTACCCACTGTGCTCGCCCTCCCCGGTCGGTGGTCGTTCTCCTCGGAGCCAGCCAACTCCGCCGCGGGTCGGGGCGCGTGAGCCGAGAGGGGCAGGGGGAGGCGTCGAACGGCCGTTGCGCGCGGGACCGCACGGGGCCGGGCACCGTCGGCAGGAAGGGTCGGCTGTCCTCCGGAATCGGGGCCGGTCGGCCCTGGTGCGCGCACCGTCCCGATGGTGTGCTGGGAGCGACGGGAAGGACCCGACGGAAGGCGAGGGGAAGCGGTCGCAGGACCGCGCACCACGCGATCAGGATCCGCGAGAAGCGGGTGGCGTCCTTCCCGTCCTGTTGTGCGGTGGCGGCCCTCGGGGCGGCCGCTCCGCCCGGATGCCCTCGAACGCGGATGCTGTACGGCTCAACACCTACCGCGTCTGCGCGGGGACCCGCCACACCAGCGTGGTGCCGCCCTTTTCGGGCTTCGCCAGTTCCAGCGTGCCGCCCAACTGCGTGGCGCGCTCGACCATGTTGCGCAGTCCGCTGCGGCGGCCCTCGGCCGGAATGCCCACACCGTTGTCGGTGACCGACAGCCGTACGTCCCGTCCGTCCGTGGCCAGCAGCACGTCGGCCCGGTCCGCACGGGCATGGCGGGCGATGTTGGTCAGAGCCTCGGAGAGCACCGCGACCACGTGGTCGGCGATCTCCTTGGGCACTTCGGTGTCCAGCAGCCCCTCCATGCGCACGCTAGGCGCGAAACCCAGGACCGGTGCGGCCTCCCCGACCACCCGTACGGCACGGGCCCGCAGGCCGGCCTCCTGCGCTCCCTCCCGGGTCCGCAAGCCGAAGATGGTCGACCTGATGATCTTGATCGTCTCGTCCAGTTCGTCGACCGCACGCACCACCCGCTCGGCCGCCTCATCGTGCTCGATGAGGCGGCCCGCGCTCTGCAACGTCATACCGGTGGCGAACAGTCGCTGGATCGCGAGGTCGTGCAGGTCCCGCGCGATGCGGTCGCGGTCCTGGAGGACGGCCACCTGCTCGGCGTCCTTGCGTCGATCCGCCAGTTCCATCGCGATGGCGGCCTGCGCGGCGAAGGACTGCAACGGTTCGGTCTCCGCCGCCGAGTACGCCGGCTTACCGGCCTGGCGCGCGAGCAGTACCACACCACGCGCACCCGCCTCGCCCGTACCGATGGGCACGGCCACAGCGGCGCCCAGCCCGCCGAACCGCGGGGGCTGCGGCGAGATGCGGTTGTCCTGGGCGACATCCGCGCTGGTGACCGGGGCGTCGCCGGAGAAAGCCAGCCCCATCAGACTCCTGTCTGTCCGCAGTACCAGCCCACGGTGCGCCTCGGCATCCATCCCGACGGCGATCTCCACCGCCAGGGACCCGGTCTCCCCCATGGGCAGCGCCACTGCCGCCAGGGACGATCCGGTGATCTCACCGGCCCGCTCCGCTATCAGGGTGAGGACCTCGGCCCGCTCGCCCCCGGACATCAGGAGGTGGGTGATCTCGGCGTTCGCCTGCAGCCAACGCTCCCGCAGTCTTGACTCCTCGTACAACCGGGCATTGTCGATGGCGACGCCGGCCGCCACGGCCAGCGTCAGGGTCACCGAGACGTCCTCCTCGTCGAACTGGCCCCCGCCCCGCTTCTCGGTCAGGTACAGATTGCCGAACACCTGGTCGCGCACCCGGATCGGTACGCCCAGGAAGGTGTTCATCGGTGGGTGGTGCGGCGGGAACCCGTGCGAGGCGGGATGCTCAGAGATCTTCGCCAAGCACAACGGCTCCGGACGGCGGATGAGCTCGCCGAGGATGCCGTGGCCCTCCGGGTACGGGCCGATCCGGGCGACCTGCTCCTCGCTGACGCCGACCGTGTGGAAGGCCGACAGCCGCCTGCCGTCGGGACCGATCACGCCGAGCGCCGCGTACTCGGCGTCGACCAGGGCCGCCGCGGCCTCCACGATGCTGTGCAGGGCCTGTTCCAGGTCCAGTTCCCTGCCGACCGACAGCACCGCCTCCAGCAGGCTGTGCACCCGGTCGCGCGTGCCGCGGGCCGCGTCCAGGCGGGCCTGCAGCTCTTCCAGCAACTCGTCCAGTCGCAGCCGAGGCAGCCATACGCTTGCCTCCTCGGAGTTTCCCACCGGCACTCCTCGAGGTCCCCTCGACGCACGGACATCCACCGGTCCGATCAGGTGTCACGGTAGTGGGGGGCCATCGACTGCGAAAGCGCCCCCGGGCCGAGCGGCCAGTACTCGCCTTCGTGCCTGCATCCACCCGGCGACAGCCCGACCCCGACCTGCACAGCTGCCCCGAAGTCCGCGCACCACGACGGAGCGCTTCGGGGGCGGACCGGGCAAAATGGGGCGGATCCGCCTGGGCCGACCGGCCCCGTGGAGGGGACCGACAGCACCTGCCCCTTCCGGTCCCGGCGGACGGACGCTGAAAGAAGCATCCAGCCCGAAGCCCGACGGAGGAGACCGACGTCATGGCCCGTTACGTGTACGACTTCGCGGAGGGCGGCCGTGACCTGGCCGACCTGCTCGGCGGCAAGGGCGCCAACCTGGCCGAGATGAGCCGGCTGGGACTGCCGGTCCCGCCCGGGTTCACCGTGACCACCGAGGCCTGCCGGGCCTTCCTCGCCACCGGCGCCGAACCGGACGGGCTGACCGATGAGATCGCCGGGCACCTGGCCGCGCTGGAACGGACCGCGGGCCGGCGACTGGGGCAGCCCGAGGACCCGCTGTTGCTGTCCGTCCGCTCCGGGGCGCGGTTCTCCATGCCCGGCATGATGGAGACGATCCTCGACATCGGTCTCAACGACGACTCCGTGCCCGGCCTGGCGAAGGTGTCCGGCAACGAGCGCTTCGCCTGGGACTCCTACCGTCGACTCCTGCAGATGTTCGGCAGTACGGTCATGGGCGTCGACGGCGCGCTCTTCGAGAACGCCATGGCCGAGCTCAAGCAGACCAGAGGCACGGCGAGCGACCTGGACCTCGACGCGGCGGACCTCTCCGGGCTCGTGGCGAGGTACAAGGAAGTGATCCGGCGGGAGACCGGCGAGGACTTCCCTCAGTCGCCCGCCGAGCAGCTGCGCCGGGCGGTCCTCGCCGTGTTCGAGTCCTGGAACGGCGAGCGTGCCCGGATCTACCGCCGCCGGGAGCACATCTCCGACGACCTGGGCACCGCCGTCACCGTGCAGGCCATGGTCTTCGGCAATCTGGGCGCCGACTCCGGCAGTGGTGTCGCCTTCACCCGGGACCCTTCCACGGGACGGCCCGGCCCGTACGGCGACTACCTGGCGAACGCGCAGGGCGAGGACGTGGTCGCGGGCATCCGCAACACCGTCCCGCTCACGGCCCTCGCGGAGCTGGACCCCACCTCCTACGCACAGCTCCGCCGCCACATGGACGTGCTGGAGACCCACTACCGGGATCTGTGCGACATCGAGTTCACGATCGAGCGCGGCCGGCTGTGGATGCTGCAGACCCGGGTCGGCAAGCGCACCGCCGAGGCCGCGTTCGCCATCGCCGCGGAGCTGGCCGAGGAGGGCCTGATCACCTCGGACGAGAGTCTGGCTCGCGTGGGCGGGGAAGACCTCGCCCGGCTGATGTTCCCCCGGTTCGACACCTCGGCCGTCGGCGAGCCCCTGGCGCACGGTCTGCCGGCCTCACCGGGCGCGGCCGTGGGAGCCGCCGTGTTCGACTCGGCCGAGGCGGTACGCCGGGCCGCATCCGGCGAGAAGGTCGTCCTGGTGCGCCAGGAGACCACCCCGGACGACCTGTCCGGCATGATCGCCGCGCAGGCGGTGCTGACCAGCCGCGGCGGCAAGACCAGCCACGCAGCCGTGGTCGCCCGTGGGATGGGCAGGGTGTGCGTGTGCGGGGCGGAGGAACTCGCCGTGGACATCGAGGCACGCCGTTTCACGGTAGGCGGCACCGTCGTCGAGGAAGGCACGGTCGTCTCCGTCGATGGCTCCGAGGGCTCCGTGTACCTGGGCGCCGCTCCGCTGGTCGACTCCGCGGTGATGCGCCACTTCGAGACGGGCGAACGGTCCGACCCCCTGGTCGAGGCCGTGGCCCGGGCCATGGAACGGGCCGACGGCGTACGGCGCCTCGAGGTGCGGGCGAACGCCGACACCCCCGAGGACGCGGCCCGCGCCCGGAGGTTCGGCGCCCAGGGCGTAGGACTGTGCCGCACCGAGCACATGTTCCTCGGCGAGCGCCGCAAGCTGGTCGAGGCGATGATCCTGGCCCGCGACGAGAGTGAACGCGCGAGGGCGCTGAGCACGCTGCTGCCGCTCCAACGAGAGGACTTCACCGGGATCCTGGAGGCGATGGACGGTCTGCCGGTCACCATCCGGCTCATCGACCCACCGCTGCACGAGTTCCTGCCCGACCGCACCGGGCTCGCCGTGCGCATCGCCGAAGCCGAGGCCCGGGGCGAGCGGCCCGACCCGTACGACGTCGAGCTGCTCGGCGCGGTGACCCGTATGCACGAGGAGAATCCCATGCTCGGGCTGCGCGGTGTGCGTCTGGGCCTGGTGGTGCCGGGGCTGGTCGCCATGCAGGTCCGCGCCATCGCCGAGGCGGTCGTCGCACGGACACGGGCCGGCGGCCGGCCCAGGGCGGAGATCATGGTGCCGCTGGTGGGCGCCGTCGAGGAACTGCGCATCGAGCGGGCCGAGGTGGAACGCGTCCTCGCCGACGTCTCCGAGGAGTCCGGCATCCCGGTGCACTGCCCGGTCGGCACCATGATCGAGCTGCCCCGCGCCGCGCTCACCGCGGGCCGGATCGCCGAGGAGGCGGAGTTCTTCTCCTTCGGCACCAACGACCTCACCCAGACCACCTGGGGCTTCTCCCGCGACGACGTCGAGGCGGCCTTCTTCTCCGCCTACCTCGACAAGGGCATCTTCGCCGCCTCGCCGTTCGAGACCCTCGACCGCGACGGCGTGGGCCGACTGGTCCGCATCGCGGTGGACGAGGGCCGCGCCAAACGCCCTGACCTGAAGATCGGCGTCTGCGGCGAGCACGGCGGCGACCCCGAGTCCGTGCACTTCTTCCACGCGGCGGGACTGGACTACGTCTCGTGCTCGCCGTTCCGCATCCCCGTCGCACGCCTGGAGGCCGGGCGTGCCGCGCTCCCGGAGACCGGTACGAGCGACACCAGGTGACGACGGCCGGGCGCGACGGCGCGGGCCGATTGCCGCCCGCGCCTCAAAGCGCGTGCCCCTGCCGAGATACGACACGAAGGGAAGTGGGCGTCATGGACCGCATCATCGGTGAGGTGATGACCGTCGACGTCGTCGAGGCACACCTTGAGACGTCGTTCAAGGACGTGATGCGGCTGCTGGACCGGCACCGGATAAGCGGACTGCCCGTCGTGGACGACGACGACAAGGTCGTGGGAGTGATCTCCGAGACCGATCTGATATGCCGTCAGGCGGCCCGCTCCTTGTACGGGCGGGCACGACGGTTCCGGCTGCCCCCACTGGGCCGCTCCGCGCGTCGCGCCGATGCCGTCGCACGCGCCACTACGGCTGGAGAGCTGATGTCGACGCCCGCGATCACCGTGCACCCGGAACAGCGCATCGCGGACGCCGCGCGCGTGATGGAACGGCACGGCGTCGAGCGGCTGCCGGTCGTGGACGAGGAGGACCGGCTCATCGGCATCGCCACCCGGCGCGACCTGCTGCGGGTCTTCCTGCGCACGGACGAGGAGATCGGCCTGGAGGTCCACGATGAAGTGATCACCCGAGCCCTCGGGCTGCCGGCCCGCGGCGTGACCGTCTCGGTCCGGGACGGCATGGTCACGCTGGAGGGGATCGTGCCGCACCCCGGCGACATCCCACTCGCGATCCGGCTGACGTACCGGGTCGACGGGGTGGTCGGCGTCGTCAACGGCCTGAGCTGCCGGGCAGGCGACACCCGAGCCGCGCCTTGCCGGTGACGACCACGCTCCAGCGCATCAGCCCCAAGCTGATCATCGCGGTCCGTCTCACCGCGCGTGGTGCGTACCCGTCGGCTTGAACGCCGGACGATCTGTCCGGCCCACCGCAGAGGACCACACGCGGCCGCGCAGCACCCGGCCGCGGTGGCGACCGGCACCAGGGTGACCGTCTCTTGGGCGGACGGCGCACTGCCGCAGGGCTGTTGCCGGGGCATGCCCAGGCACACTGGGCCACGGCACGGCGGCAGGCAGGCAGGCAGGTCATCCGTGGGGCACGACGACCACCGGGCAGTGCGCCCGGTGCAGCAGCGCGCGGACGACCGGGCCCGGCCGCAGGCCGAGAACGCCCGTACGGAGGTGGGCCCCGACGACGACGACCGCGGCCTCCCGGGTCGCCGTCCGCAGTCCGTCCGCGGGGGCGACGCGAAGCGTGCGGGTCTCCACCCTGACGCCGGGATACCGGTCGTGCAAAACGGTGAGGGCACAACTGGAAAGGTCCTCCACCGCACAGTCCTGCCTGGCCGGCCGTTCCCAGCCCGAACTGCTCTCCCGCACCGGGGAGGGCAGCTCGGGGGTGAGGCGGCATGGACCCGGACAGTGCAGGACACGCAGCCCCGCCCCGCGCCGCTGAGCCTCCCGGAAGGCGTACTCCGCCACCCGGATGTCCGTGTCGTCCGCCAGGCCGAGCAGGACATCCCCGCCGTCGTCGCGCGGATGGTCCCCACGGACAACCAGGAGCGGCCCTTGCGCGAGCGCGGCCAGCCTCAGACTCACCGAACCGAATGCCGCTCCTGTCAACGTCCCCAGTCCGCGGGTTCCCACAACGGTGAGGTCCGCGTCCGCGCTCTCGCGCGCCAATGCACGCACCGCACCGCCCTGAGCCACGACGGCCTCCACCTGTAATCCCGGATGCCGCGCACGGATGCGCGCCACAGCGGAGCCCAGGACCGGTGCGGCCTCGTCGCGGTCGGGGACCGCGTAAAGCACGCGCAGAACAGTGCCGAGCCGTACGGCCTCGGCCGCGGCCCGGTCCGACGCCCTGACGGAAACGAGCGAGCCGTCGACTCCGACGACCACGTGATGCGAAGTCATGGCTGTGCCTGTCCTTTCCCTGAAGGAAGCTGTGGTGGACGCGGCGCCCGACGAGCGCGCCGGGCCCCGCGGACGATGCTCCTTGCCTGTCGTCACTGCGGGCAGCAGCCGGGAGAACCCACGGAAAGGCCGAACGGCCCTCATTCCAAGGGCCGTTCGGACCGAAGCGGTGCCATGTGCCGGTCGGCTTGAGCCCGTCCGGAAAGCGCGAAGGACGAGCGCCGGGCGCGTACCGCCGCGTACTGGGCCGAACGACCCTTCCCCACCGACTGGTTGGGGCCCGGGCGGCCCTGCGGTGACGCCTGGTCGGCCCATCCCCCGTCGGCGTCTCGCCTGCCACCTTCGGAGGTGTCACCACGACGACGAGAGGGAGGTGCGGACCGATGGCCCGCGGCATGTACGCGAAGAGCAGGGTGTGGCGATGGCGTGACAACCCACTGCGCCGACGCGACGACATCATCGAAGCCTGGACCGTGCTGGCCGTGTGGACGGTCATCGCCGTGGGCGGCACCGCCGCCGCGCTGGTGACCGCTCACGCAGCGGACGACGTGTTCGCTCGGCAACGGGCACAGAGGCAGTCCGTCCCGGCCGTGCTTCTGAACGACGTCCCGCTCGCCGCCACCTCGATCGGCGGCGCGTCCGACCGCCGGACGGCGACGGTGCGCTGGACCGCCCCCGACGGCTCGACCCGCACAGGGCAGACCTTGGCGGGCACCGGCCTCGAGGCCGGGTCCAGGCTCTTGGTCTGGGAGGACGGCAAGGGTCGCCTCACCGCCGCGCCACCGAGTTCCACGGAGGCGGCCATCGAGTCCGGCGCCCTGGGCGTGGCGGCGGCCGCCGCCCTCGCCGGCCTGGTGTTCGCCGGCGGAACGGTCGTCCGCTGTCGGCTCGACCGCCGCCGCATCGACGGATGGGGCCGGGAATGGGACCGGGTGGGACCACGCTGGGGTCACCAGACCAGCTGACGGCACGACGGATCCGCGGCTCCGGGCCGGAGATCGGCCCGGAGCCCTGCCGTATCCCTCCTAGCCTGCGTCAGTACGTCGGCGACGTCCTTCTTCCTTGCACAGGACGGCGGCGACGGATTCGGCGATCTCCGCAGGGGAGCCGTTCGTCGTTCCGTGGGTGCCCGAGACGGTGCCGGTCGCGGCGCCGGTCATGGTGGTCCCTTCACATGCGGCGCAGCCGGTCGTCGGCCACGCCGTGCATCGCCCTGCCCTGTTCACCAGCCCGCAGGCGCGCGTCATCGAGTCGGTAGGTGAGCTTGTCCACCACGTCGACCACGCCGTCGATCCGGCGGGTCATGGACACGGCGATCTCGGTCTCGCTCTTGCGTTCCATGTGCCCCGTGAGAGTGACCACGCCCTCCGTCACGGCGACCTCGACGCTGCGCGGCGCCAGCCAGAGGGCACGTACCAGGACTTCCCCGATCACCTCCTCGCGGATCTCCTGGTCGGCCCGCAGAAAGACCTGGAGGAGGTCGCGGCGGGTGACGATCCCGACGAGTCGGTCCTCCTCGTCCAGGACGGGGAGCCGTTCGACGTGCTTCTGGGCCATGGTGCGCGCGGCCTGCACGATGCTGTCGTCCGCGTGCACGGTGACGGGCGGTGCCGTCATCAGCTGGCCTGCGGTGCGGGCCCTGCCCTTGGCGGCCCGGCGCCTGGCGCCGGGTGTCAGCTCGGCGAGCCTGGTGCGGTGCTTCGGCTCGTAGGGCTCGCAAGCGGTCGCCTGGCGCATCATCAGGTCCGTCTCTGAAAGGACACCGATGACCCTGTCGTCCTCGTCCACGACCGGCAGTCCGCTGACCCTGTGGGTCTCGAGCAGCCGGGCGACCTCCTTGAACGGTGTGCCGTACTCGGCGCGGACGACGTCCGTGGTCATCACGGAGCCGACCTTGTTGTGCCTCATGGCCGTTCCTCCTCAGCGCAGCCGGCGCAGGTAGGGGTCCTGGGGGCGGCGCGGCAACAGGCGTATCCGTGCGTCGAGCACGGTGACGCCGCCCGGCGTGGCCAGGACGGGGTTGAAGTCGGCCTCGGCGAGCTGCGGCAGGTCGGCCGCCATCCGGGACAGCCGCAGCAGCAGCTGCTCCAGTTCCCCGAGGTCGACCGGGGTGTTTCCGTTCGCGCCCAGCAGCAGCGGGGCGCACCGCGGCGAGGTGATCAGTTCGTGGACGTCGCGGTCGGTGAGGGGGGCGAGGCGGGCCGCATGGTCGGCGAGGACCTCGGTGGCGGTACCGCCGAGCCCGAACAGGACGAGCGGGCCGAAGACCTCGTCCTGGACGACGCCCGCGAAGAGTTCGGTGCCGCGGGCGGCGAGGGGTTGCAGGACCACACCGGTCATGAGTCCGGCGAAGCGGGTCTCCAGGTCGCGGAAGGCGGCCCGGATCTGGGCGTCGCCGCGCAGGTCGAGATGGACGGCGCGCCGCTCGGACTTGTGCAGGAGCCCGGGCCAGTGGGCCTTCATCACCACGCGGCCGTCGAAGCCGCGCAGCCGGTCGGCGGCGCGCACGGCCTCGTCCTCGCTCTCGGCCCAGGCCCACGGGATCTGTGGAATGCCGTAGGAGGCCAGCAGATCGGCGCAGGTGCTCGGGTCGAGCCAGCCGCCGTCGGACTCCCGTGTCAGGTAGTCCTCGACGACCGTGCGGGCCCGCTCGGGCTCGACGTGATCGAGTACGGGGACGGCGCCGGCGGGCCGGGCGAGCCAGGCGGCGCGTCCGGCGGCGTGGGCGAGCGCGCGAGCCGCCGCCTGGGGTTCGGCGTAGGAGGGGATCGTGCCGCCGTCTGCGGCGGGCAGCAGCCGCACCGACTGATCCTGCTCCAGGCGTACGGCGATCACGGGCCGCGCCCGTCGGCCGGGGGTCGCGGTGACGGCCCGAACCAGGTCGTCACCGGTGGCCGCGGCGACCGCCGTGGGCACGAGGGCCACGATCACGGCGTCGATGCCGGAATACCGGGTGAGGCGGTCCACGCATTCGGTGAGCTGCGCCTCGGAGACCGCGGCGGTGGCGTCGACGGGGTTGCCGAGGGCCGCGCCGTCCGGCAGCACCGCGAGCAGTTCGCCGGTCATCGCGGGGGTGAGCGGGGGAAGGGCGAGCCCCGCCTCCGCGCAGGCGTCGGCGGTGAGCACGCCGGCGCCGCCCGCGTTGGTGACGATCGCGACGCGTCTGCCCTCGGCCAGCGGCTGGGTGCGGAAGAGGGCTGCTGTTTCGAGGAGTTCGCCGACCGAGCGGGTCGCGGTGATGCCGGCCTGGGTGAACAGCGCGCCACGGGTCATGGTGCGGGTGGCGGCGGCCGCGGTGTGGGAGGCTGCGGCCTTGCGGCCCGCGTCGGTACGGCCGGCGTCGACGGTGAGCACGGGGATGCGGCGCGTGACGCGGCGGGCGGTGCGGGAGAAGGCGCGTGGGTTACCGAAGGACTCCAGGTGCAGCAGGGCGAGGTCGGTACGGCCGTCGCCCTCCCACCACTGGAGCATGTCGTTGCCGCTGACGTCGTACTTGTCACCGAGCGAGACGAAGGACGACACTCCGATACCCAGCCGGGACAGTCCGTCGAGCAGCGCGATACCGATCCCGCCGGACTGCACGGCGACACCGGCCGTCCCGGGGCGGGGGTGCCCGGCGGCGAACGTCGCGTCGAGGCTCAGACCGGCGTCGGTGTGGCAGATGCCGAGGCAGTTGGGTCCGACGAGGCGCATACCGTAGGTGCGGCAGGCGGTCAGCAGGGTCTCGGCCTGGGTGTGGTCGAGCCCCGCGGTGACGACGACGAGTGCACGCACTCCGGCCCTGCCGCACTCATCGGCGACGGTCGGCACCGCGCCGGCCGGAACGGCCACGATCACCAGATCGGGCGTTGCCGGCAGCGCCGCCACAGAGGGGTGGCACGGCACGCCGAGCACGGAGGAGACCTTCGGGTTCACCGCGAACAGTCGACCGGTGAAGCCTCCCGTGCGCAGATGGTGCAGCACGGCCCGGCCGACCGATCCGGGGGTGCGTCCCGCCCCGACCACGGCGACACAGGACGGCCGCAGCAGTGGCAGCAGGCTGGCCACGTCGGCGGCCCGGCCCCGGGCCTCGACGGCCGACAGGTAGGTCTCGTCCTGGTCGAGGTGGATGGTGCAGCGCACTTCCGGTCCCTCGAACCGGCGGCAGGTGCGCAGGCCGAGATCGGCGAAGAGCCGGAGCACCTCGTGGTTCTCGCTGAGCGCGTAGGCGGTGAATGTGGTGATGCCCGCCGCCCGCGCCGCCGATACCAGGTGCTCGGCGAGGAGGGTGCCCACACCCCGGTGGTGCAGGCCGTCGGCGACGGCGATGGAGATCTCCGCAGCCTCCTTGCCCCCGTCGTCCCCGCCGCTGTCGTACTCGGCGAGTCCGATCACCCGCCCCTCGACCTCCGCCAGCAGAGCCCGGTAGCCCGGGCGGGCCGGGGCGCAGGCCCGGTCGGCGGCCATCGCGGCGCTACGCCGGCTCGGCCCGAAGAAGCGCAGGCGGAGGTTCTCCGGCGACATCTCCTCGTAGAACCCCTGGAGTCGTCCGCGGTCACCCGGCAGCACCGGCCGGATGCACACGGTGGTGCCGTCCGCGAGCAGGGCGTGGACCGTGGGCCGGTCGAGCAGGTCGTCCGTCATCACAGATCTCCTCCATCCCTTTCGGTACTTCGATCGTCCGACGGAGCGCACCAGCAGGCCTAGGGCTGTACGGGGTCGTGCCTGGGCCGGTCGGCCCCGCCGGGGGCACCTGCCGGCTCCGCCCCCACCGGGAGGCGCACGGCCGGAAGGCGTCAGTCGTGCGCCACCAGCGCTGTCAGGTCCAGGAGACGGTTGGTGTAGCCCCACTCGTTGTCGTACCAGCCGAAGATCTTGGCCAGGGTGCCGTTGGCCTGGGTCAGGGCGGGGTCGAAGACACAGGACGAGGGGTCGCCGATGACGTCGCGGGAGACGATCGGGGCCTTGGAGACGCGCAGGATGCCGTGGAGCGGGCCGTCGGCGGCCGCCTCGAACGCGGCGTTGATCTCTTCCGCGCCGGCCTCCCGGGCGAGGACGACGGCGAGGTCGGTGAGCGAGCCGTCCTCCACGGGCACCCGGACCGCGATCCCGTCCAGCGCCCCGGCCAGCTCCGGCACCACCAGGCCGACCGCGCGGGCGGCTCCGGTGCTGGTGGGGATGATGCTGAGCGCGGCCGAGCGGGCGCGGCGCAGGTCCTTGTGGGGGCCGTCGAGGAGGGACTGGTCGTTGGTGTAGCCGTGGATGGTCGTCATGACGCCGCGCTCGACACCGAAGGCGTCGTCGAGCACCTTGACCATCGGGGCGACGCAGTTGGTGGTGCAGGAGGCGGCGGAGACGATGCGGTCGCGGTGGCGGTCGTAGGTCCGGTCGTTGACGCCCATCACGATGGTGGCGTCCACGTCCTTGCCGGGCGCCGACAGCAGCACGGTGTGTGCTCCGCCCTTCAGGTGCAGGGCCGCGGAGTCGCGGTCGCGGAAGCGCCCGGTGGACTCGATCACGACGCCGGCGCCGTAGTCGGCCCAGTGCAGGGCGGCCGGGTCGCGTGAGGAGGTGACGGTGATGCGGTGTCCGTCGACGGTGATGGAGCTGTCGTCGTGTTGGACATCTCGCCCGATGCGGCCGAACGTCGAGTCGTACTCCAGCAGGTGGGCCAGGGTGGCGGGTGAGGTGATGTCGTTGATGGCGACCACCTCGACGTCCTGCGTGCCTTCCTCGGCGCGGTCGAGGGCGGCGCGCAGGTAGGTGCGGCCGATGCGGCCGAAGCCGTTGATTCCGACACGAACGGTCATGGCAGTACTCCTTCGGGGAGTGAGGGGCGAATCAGGGGTTCCAGGTCCAGTCGGCGACCTCGGGCAGGTCGGTGCCGTGTTCGCGGATCCAGGCCTGGTGGCGGGTGCGGGCGTCCGCCATCAGCTGCCGCACGGGGGCGGCGCGCACCGCGAGGCCGGGGACGCGGTCGATGACGTCCATGACGAGGCGGTAGCGGTCGAGGTCGTTGCGGACGACCATGTCGAACGGCGTGGTCGTCGTCCCCGACTCCTTGTAGCCACGGACATGGAGATTGCCGTGCCCGGTGCGGCGGTAGGCGAGCCGGTGGATCAGCCACGGGTAGCCGTGGTACGCGAAGATCACCGGTTTGTCGGTGGTGAACAGGCCGTCGTACTCGAAGTCACTCATCCCGTGCGGGTGTTCCTCGCGCGGCATGAGGCGGGTCATGTCGACCACGTTGACCACGCGGACGGCGAGGTCCGGCAGGTGCCTGCGCAGCAACTGCGCGGCGGCCAGCACCTCCTGGGTGGGCACGTCCCCGGCGCAGGCGAGGACGACGTCCGGCTCGCCGCCGTTCTCCGTGCCGGCCCATTCCCAGATCCCGGCGCCCCTGGCGCAGTGCGTGCGGGCCTGGTCCATCGACAGCCAGTCGAAGCAGGGCTGCTTGCCGGCCACGATCACATTGACGTAGTCGCGGCTGCGCAGTGCGTGGTCGGCCACGGACAGAAGCGTGTTGGCGTCCGGCGGGAGGTAGACCCGCACGACCTCGGGGCTCTTGTTGAGGACGTGGTCGACGAAGCCGGGGTCCTGATGGGAGAAGCCGTTGTGGTCCTGGCGCCACACATGGGAGGTGAGCAGGTAGTTGAGGGAGGCGATGGGCGCGCGCCAGGCCAGCTCCCGCGAGGTCCTCAGCCACTTGATGTGCTGGTTGACCATGGAGTCCACGATGTGCACGAACGCCTCGTAGCAGGAGAACAGGCCGTGGCGGCCCGTCAGGAGGTAGCCCTCCAGCCAGCCCTGGCAGGTGTGCTCGGAGAGGATCTCCAGCACCCGGCCGTGGTGTTCCAGGTGTTCGTCGACCGGCAGACGTTCGGCCTGCCAGGCCTTTCCGCTGACGTCGAGGACGGCCTGGAGCCGGTTCGACGCGGTCTCGTCGGGGCCCACCAGACGGAAGTCCCGGCGTCCGGCGGTGTCGTGCATCACCCGGGCCAGAAGGTCACCGAGAACCCGGGTCGGCTCGTGCAGGGTCGCACCCGGCTTGTCGACGGACACGGCGAAGTCTTCGAGCGGTGCGAGGGGCAGGTCGCGCACGAGCAGGCCGCCGTTGGCGTACGGGGAGGCGCCGAGCCGCTTGGCGCCGCCGGGAACGCAGTCGAGCACGTCGGCGGTGGGGCGACCGTCGGGGCCGAAAAGCTCTTCGGGCCGGTACGAGCGCAGCCAGGCCTCCAGCTGACGCAGGTGGGCGGGGTTCTCCCGGACACCGGCCAACGGCACCTGATGGGCCCGCCAGGTGCCTTCGACGGGTTCGCCGTCCACCTCGGCGGGTCCGGTCCAGCCCTTCGGAGTGCGCAGCACGATGACGGGCCAGTGCACGCGCTCGGTGACGCCGTCCTCTCGGGCGGTCCGCTGCATCGCGGCGATGCGGTCCAGCGCGTCGTCCATCGCCGCGGCCATGGCTCGGTGGACCTGGGCGGGGTCGTCGCCGGTCACATGGATGGGCTCGTGACCGTATCCCCGCAGCAGGGCATCGAGTTCGGCCTCGGGGAGGCGGGAGAGCACGGTGGGGTTGGCGATCTTGTAGCCGTTGAGGTGCAGGATCGGCAGGACCGCGCCGTCGTGCACGGGGTCGAGGAACTTGTTGGAATGCCAGGACGCGGCCAGCGGACCGGTCTCCGCCTCGCCGTCG
This sequence comes from Streptomyces sp. NPDC002265, assembly GCF_040296125.1. NCBI lineage: Bacteria > Bacillati > Actinomycetota > Actinomycetes > Kitasatosporales > Streptomycetaceae > Streptomyces > Streptomyces sp. NPDC002265. Next base: position 22,832 of record NZ_JBEOWS010000120.1, read on the forward strand.
CCGATCACACAGGCCACCAGCAGGCCGGGGTTGTCGAAGGCGGCTCCGTAGGCGTGGGCCAGCGAGTAGCCGAGCTCACCGCCCTCGTGGAGGGAACCGGGCGTCTCCGGGGCGACGTGGCTGGGCACCCCGCCGGGGAAGCAGAACTGGCGGAACAGCCTGGCCATTCCCTCCTCGTCCCTCGGCACGTCCGGGTAGGTCTCGCTGTAGCTGCCCTCCAGCCAGGCGTTGGCCAGGACGGACGGCCCTCCATGACCCGGTCCCCACACGCACAGGGCGTCCAGGCCGCGCGCCTTGATGACCCGGTTGAGGTGGGTGTACACGAGGTTGAGGCCGGGCGAGGTGCCCCAGTGCCCGAGGAGACGGGGCTTGATGTGCTCCGGCCTCAGCGGCTCGGTCAGCAGCGGGTTGGACATCAGGTAGATCTGCCCGGCGGCCAGGTAGTTGGCGGCTCGCCAGTGGGCGTCCAGGACGCGCAGTTCCTCGTCGGAGAGTGCGATGGCGTCCTGGTGTGCGGTCTTGGGCATCGGGTGCTCCGCAAGTCGTGGGCCGGTGGAGCCAGCAGGGGTGGGACCGGGCGACGGGCACCCGGCGATGGCTTCGAGCGTCGGGACGCGGCCGGCACGATCGGACACGTGGCCGGCCGCTTCTCTCACGTGCGCTCGGGTACGACCGCGACGGCGCAGGAGGCGTGGTGCAGCACGCCGTGGGCGACACGTCCCAGCTGCAGGCCGAAGTGCCCGGGATGGCGCCGGGCACCGACCACCAGCAGGTCGGCCTCGTACGATGCGGCCAGGAGAACCCTGCGGGCAGGGCCCTCCACCGTGCGGCGGTGCACCTCCACATCGCTCGGCACCTGCTCCAGCGCCTTGTCCAGGACCTCGCCGGCGTGCTGCTCGTGCAGGCGCGCGGGTTCCCCGGCGAGCAGAGGGTGGTCGGTGCTCTCGTGTGCCGGGCACCGCCAGGCCCGTACGGCGTCCAGGGCCGCATGCCGCAGCCTCGCCTCCTCGGCGGCGAAGCGCAGGGCGGCCGAGTCCGTGCCCATGTCGCCGACGCCCACCACGACACGGCCGCGAGCCCCGGCGCTCACCCGGTTGTCCTGGCCGCCGCCCAGCACGATCACCGGGCAGTCGGCATGGGCGGCGACAGCCAGGCTGACCGAGCCGAGCACCATCTCGACGAGGCCGCTGCGGCCACGGGTGCCGAGCACGAGCGCATCGGCCATGCGTCCCTCACGGACGAGGGCGTACTCGGGTTCTTCCGGCAGCACGTCGGTGGAGACCTCGAGACCGGGCCGGCGCAGCCGAGCCCGCTGGGCGGCGGTCCGCACCAGGTTTTCGGCCGTGACCTGCTCGGACGGCTTGCCGAGGTCGGCCGCGAGGGACTCGCCCTCGTAGCGCTCCCAGAGTGAGGCGTACACCACCCGCAGCGGCACTGAGCGCAGGGTGGCTTCGTCGGCCGCCCAGTCCACGGCTCGCAGGCTGGGTTCGGAGCCGTCCACACCGACGACGATCGGGCGGGCCATGTCAATCACCGCCCCGCCCCGAGGTCGAAGACGATGCGGGCCTCGACCTCGCCGCGCAGCACGGCGTCGATGGATTCGTTGACGCTCTCCAGCGGACGGATCTCGCTGACGACCCTGGTACGGCCGGCCGCGTGCAGCTGGAAGACCTCGGCGAGGTCCTGCCGGGTGCCGACGATCGAGCCGATGACGGAAGTGCCGTTCAGGACGGTGTCGAAGATCGGAAGGCGGACTGTGCCGTGGGCGGGCAGAGCCACCATGACGAGCTTGCCGCCCCGCCGCAGACCGGAGTTCGCGGCCTCGAAGGCCGCGTCGTTCACGGCGAGGGCGATCGCCGCGTGAGCGCCGCCGTACCGCCTGAGGACCTCGCCGACGTTCTCCTTGCGCGCGTCGACGACGATGTCCGCACCGAGTTCGGCGGCCAGTTGGAGCTTCTCGTCGGTGACGTCGATCGCGGCGACCGTGGCGCCGGCGATCTTCGCGTACTGCACGGCGAGGTGACCGAGGCCGCCTACGCCGGAGACCGCAACGAGCTGGGCGGGCTTGATGTCGGCGACCTTGAGC
>NZ_JBEOWS010000121.1:0-24849 GCF_040296125.1 Streptomyces sp. NPDC002265
CCTGGGGCCGCATGCTCCAGGAGGCCCAGGCCACCTTCACCACCGCCCCCGCCGGCGCGCTCGCCCCCGGCATCCTGCTCGTGGTCCTCGTCGTCGGGGTCAACCTCGTCGCCGACGGACTGCGCGACACCCTCGACCCGGCGACCCGCCGGAGGCGGTCATGACCCTGCTCGACGTACGCGGCCTGACCGTGCGCACCGACGACGGGCGCATCCTGGTCGACGACCTCACCTTCGGCATCGACAGCGGCGAACGGCTCGGCCTGATCGGCGAGTCCGGCTCCGGCAAGTCCCTGACCACGCTCGCCGTACTGGGCCTGCTGCCCGACGGCATGACCGCGACCGGCAGCGTGGAGCTGGCCGGCACACAGATCGTCGGGGCCGCCGAGAAGCGGCTCACCGCGGTCCGGGGACGGGACGCGGCCGTGGTCTTCCAGGAGCCCCTGACCGCCCTCGACCCGCTGATGCGGGTGGGCCGCCAGATCGCCGAGCCGCTGGCCCGCCGCACCGGCCTGCGCGGCCGCAACCTGCGCACCGCCGTCACCGAGGCGCTGCTGCGGGTACGGCTGCCCGAGCCCGGGCGGATCGCCCGCGCCTTCCCGCACGAGATCTCCGGCGGCCAGCGCCAGCGCGTCGCCCTGGCCATGGCCCTCGCCTGCGAGCCGAGCCTGCTCATCGCAGACGAGCCCACCACCGCGCTCGACGTGTCCGTGCAGGCCGAGATGCTCGAACTCCTCGACACCCTCGTACGCGAACGGGAGATGGCCGTGCTGTTCGTCAGCCACGACCTCGCCGTCGTCGCCGAGGTCACCGACCGCGCCCTGGTCATGAAGGACGGACGGGCCGTCGAGGAAGGCCCCGTCCTGGACGTCGTCGGCGCGCCGCGGGCCGCCTACACCAAGGCGCTCGTCGCGGGCGCCCGCAAGCTGGAGTCCGCCCTGGACCTGAGGAGCGCGCGATGACACCCGTGCTGGAACTGACGGACGTGGCCGTGCGCTACCGAGGGGCCGCGGCCGACGTCGTACAGGACGTGTCCCTCGCCGTCGAGCCGGGGCAGTCCCTGGCCCTCGTCGGCGAGTCCGGCGCGGGCAAGACCACCCTGCTGCGGCTGCTGCTGGGACTCGCCCGCCCCACCGCCGGCACGGTCCGCTTCGACGGCGATCCGCTGTCCCCGCGCGACCGGCGGCAGATGCGCCGCTTCCGGCGCAGCGTCCAGTGCGTGTTCCAGGACCCGTACTCCTCCCTCGACCCCAGCCGGCGCGTCGCCGCGATCGTCGCGGAACCGCTGCGCTCCCTCGGCCTGGACACCCGGGCGAGTGCCGCGCCGAAGGTGGCCGCGGCGCTGGAGCGGGTCGGCCTGCCCGCCGACGCCGGCGAGCGCTACCCGCACGAGTTCTCCGGGGGCCAGCGCCAGCGCATCGCCATCGCCCGCGCCATCGTCTGCGACCCGCGCGTGCTGCTCGCCGACGAACCCGTCAGCGCCCTCGACATCACGACCCGGGTGAAGGTCGTCGACCTGCTCGCCGAGCTCAAGGAGGAGCGGCAGCTGACTCTGGTGATGGTCTCCCACGACCTGTCGGTCGTCGCCTCCCTCTGCGAGCGCACCGCCGTCCTGGAGCGGGGCCGCCTGGTCGAACAGGGCGACACCCGGCAGGTGCTGGGCGCCCCGGAACACCCGTACACCCGCCGCCTGATCGACAGCGTGCCGCGCCTGCCGGTCTGACCCGGACGAACCCCGGCCCGCCGTCGGCCCGTCAGCCGGACGACACCGTCCGGCCCAGCGGGCAGTCGGTCAGCAGGGTCGCGGGATCCGCTCCGGCCGGCCGCAGGACCGTGTGATCCGCGGGCGGCACGCCGTCCCCGCGCAGCCACCGTTCCAGCGCGGTGAACGCGGAGCGATGGCAGGGGACCATGGGGCGCAGCCGGTCCGGGAAGACGTCGACGAGCGAGTCCGTGTGCGTACCGTCCTCGATCCGGTAGTAGCGCAGCAGCGCACCGCGCCCGGCTTCGCGCACCATGCGGGCGTAGACGTCGGAGTCCCGGCCGATGGGCAGCAGCACGTCGAGGGTGCCCTGCACGGTGATGAGCGGCTTGCCGATCCGGCCGGTCAGGGCGATGCGGCCGACGGCACGGTGCACCTGCTCCGGCCGGGTGGCGTAGGAGTAGTCGGCGTCGCAGCCCGGGGTGCCCGGGGCGCAGAACGGGGTGCCCGCCTCGGTGGCCCCGTCGAAGCCGGGGTCGAGTTCCTCGCGGTAGATGCGCTGGGTCAGGTCCCAGTAGACCTGCTCGTGGTACGGCCACAGGAACTCGGAGCCCGCCGGGTACCCGGCCCGGTGCATGGCCTCCAGCGCCTCCGCGGCGCCGGGGCCGCCGGCGGCGTACACGGGGTAGGCGCGCAGCGCGGACGGCAGGAAGGTGAGCAGGTTGGGGCCGTCTGCGCGCCACAGGGTGCCCTCCCAGTCCACTCCGCCGTCGTACAGCTCGGGGTGGTTCTCCAGCTGCCAGCGCACCAGATAGCCGCCGTTGGAGATGCCCGTGGCGACGGTGCGGTCCGGGGGCCGGTGGTAGCGCTGCGCGACGACCGTGCGGGCGGCCCGGGTGAGCTGGGTCAGGCGGCTGTTCCACTCGGCGATGGCGTCGCCGGGTCTGCGGCCGTCGCGGTAGAAGGCGAGTCCGGTGTTGCCCTTGTCGGTGGCGGCGTAGGCGTAGCCGCGGGAGAGCACCCAGTCGGAGATCGCGCGGTCGTTGGCGTACTGCTCGCGGTTGCCGGGCGTCCCGGAGACCACCAGCCCGCCGTTCCAGTGGTCGGGCAGCCGGATGACGAACTGCGCGTCGTGGTTCCAGCCGTGGTTGGTGTTCGTGGTCGAGGAGTCGGGGAAGTAGCCGTCGATCTGGATGCCCGGAACGCCACGGGGCGTGGGCAGGTCCCGGGGGGTGAGTCCCGCGAAGTCGGCCGGGTCGGTATGGCCGGAGGCCACTGTTCCGGCCGTGGTCAGCTCCTCCAGGCAGTCGGCCTGCTGGCGGGCCGCGCCCGGTACGCGGATCAGGGCGCGCGCCGCGCAGTGGCCCTCGGGCGTCCCCTGCGCACCGGCGGCAGGCGCGGCCGTGGGCAGGAGCGCGCACACGGCCGCGAGCGACAGCGCGCCGAGGGCGGTACGACGTCCGGGCCGTCCGGGACGTTCACGGGGCGGAGCGGTGACGATGTGCGCTGCGGGCATCCGATTCCTCCGGGTCGAGTGGGGGACTGGCGGGAGGCTAGAGGCGCGATCACCGTGGCGAACATGTGCGGGCCCACCACGTCGGCGGTCCGGACTGAAGCGCCGGACACCATGGGCAACGGCTAGTTTTGACTCTGTCCAAACTAGCGGGCTAGGCTGTCGTCACCGGACGGCCGGCGGGAGATGTCCCGCATCGGTGTCCGATTCCCCGCACGTCCCGTGCGCACCGGCGCGATCGCCCCGGTCTGCCGCCGGGCGGCGCCAGTCACTCGAACCACTCACTTCACGTGGGCCGACCACCGACGGAGTTCACCATGCACTGCTTCGACTGCACCGAGGACGGGAGCGGTACGACGGCCGGCATCGGCGCCTGCACCGGCTGCGGCCTGTTCGTCTGCCGTGATCACGCCCGTGTCGTGGGCGCCGGTGTCCAGCGGTCCGTCGGTGTCGTGCCGCGGACCAGCCCCGTAGCGGCCCGGCGCCTGGTCTGCGCCACCTGCCGCACGGCCGAGCTCGCCCGCTGACTGCCCCGGACGCCCCGGCCGGGGCGACACGGGCTGTACGGTGACGAACGGGACGCGACGGACGCGAGGAGTGTGAGCCGGGCATGGAGCAGTCGGCGGACGACCTGCTCAGGAGCAAGGGACTGCGCAGTACGGCACAGCGGCGAGCCGTCCTGACCGCGCTGCGCGGCCACCCGCACTCCACGGCGGCCGACCTGGAGACGAGGATCGGCGCGGCCGGGTCCTCCGGCGGCGGACTCTCGCGCCAGGGTCTCTACAACGTCCTGGACGACCTGGCCGGGGCGCGGCTCGTGCGCTGCATCGAACCGGCGGGTTCCCCCGCCCGCTACGAGCTCCGGGTCGGCGACAACCACCATCACCTGGTCTGCCGCGGCTGCGGCCGCATCGAGGACATCGACTGCGCCGTGGGGTCGGCTCCGTGCCTCGCCCCGGTGCAGGAACGGGGTTTCACCGTCGACGAGGCCGAGATCACCTGGTGGGGGATGTGCGAGGAGTGCCGGCAGGCATCGGCCGGGAGCACGGCCGGAACCGTATCGGCGTGAGCACCCGCCACCGCGTCCGCATCCGTGCGACCACCTGCCACCGCGTCCGCATCCGCGTGACCACCCGCCATCGTGTCCGCGGCTGCCGGTCCGTGGTCCGGACCCGCGGACGTCAGCTCTCCAGGCGTTCCCGGTCTCCCATCACCACGACCGGAAGGTTCTCGGGATCGAGGGTGTGCAGCAGTGTCCGCATCCCCGACTCGGGGAGGGTGACACACCCCGACGTACCGTCACCGTGGTCGAGGTGCAGCCAGATGCCGCCTCCCCGCTCCACACCGTCGGGCCGGGACCAGTCGAAGGGCGGGACGCCCTTGCGCCGGTTGTAGTCGACGGCGATGACGTAGTCGAAGTCATGGGCGTGCGCCGCGGTCTGGATCTGCATGGACGCGTAGGCGTGGTCGTCGTACCAGTACCGCAGCCGGCTGCCCGGATCCCGGCGTGCGCCTCCCGCGTCGGTCAGCGTGAACACCCCGGCGGGGGTGCGCTCGTCGCCCATGCGATGGTCCGCCGTCCAGCCCCTCCTGCCGTTGTGGGCGGGCCAACTGCCCGTCCGTTCCCAGGTCGTGCCCTGTTTCTCGTAGAGCGCGACGAGGCCGTCGGGCGAGTCCCGGTCGTCGCCGTAGACGACGACCAGCTGACGGGTGGCGGCCGGGACCTGTTGCCACATCCGCTCGCCGATGCCCGCCGGGCGCAGGTCCGCGGCCGGACGGGGTGAATCCGCCGCGGGGCGGGGTGAACCTGCCGTCGGGAGACTGTGCCCCGGTGCTCCGCCGGGGCCCGGCCGCTCGGCGGCGCCGGCGCAGGCCACGGTTCCCGCGAGCAGGACGCCGCAGGCGAGGGCCGTGGACATGGACCGACGCGCACCGCCGCGCCGCCTCGGCCGAAACGGAAATCGGGTACCAGGGAATGTCCGCATGTCCAGGATCCTGCGGCGCGACGAGGACGAGGCGCATCCGCACCGGGGCAACCGGCCTAATCGCCGTCCCGCAAGACCGTTGACCGTACGCGTCGTTGCCGGAATCTGATGCGGGCTCGGATTCTGACTCCGACTCGGGTTCTGATTCCGACTCGGGTTCTGATTCTGATTCGGATTCGGATTCGAGTTTGGATTCGGGTTCGGACCGGGGGCTCTAGGCGATCAGGCTCGTCTTCGGGCGGACCACGCAGAACTCGTTGCCCTCCGGATCGGCCAGTACGGTCCACGACTCGTCGCCGCGCTGGCCGATGTCCACCCGGCGGGCGCCGAGCGCGAGGATGCGTTCGATCTCCGCCTCCCGGTCCTCGGCGGCGGACGTCAGGTCGAGGTGCAGCCGGTTCTTGACGACCTTGCGATCCGTCACCGGCATGAAGCAGATGCCCACCGGACCGGACTCCTCCGGCCCGATCACCACCTCCCGCTCGCGCTCGGACAGGATCCGCCAGTTCAGTACCCCGGCCCAGAACCGGGCCAACGAGGGCAGATCATGGGCGTCGATGACGATGTGATGCAGCGACAGAGGCATATCGCTCATTGTGCCCACCGGCCGACGGGGGAGTTCCGGACCGCTGCCCGCCGGCTCCCGGCCCCTCCGCGGCCGTACGAGTGACGAAGCGGGCGAATGCCGGACAGAATGGAAGTGCAGGGCATTTTCGTCAGTCGAGCGACGGAAGGTGAGGGACGCCATGAAAGGCTTCGTCTTCCACGGCCCGGGACAGTCCGCCTGGTCGGATGTCCCCGACCCCGAGGTCAAGGAGCCCACCGACGCCGTCGTGCGGGTCGACACCACCACCATCTGCGGCACCGACCTGCACATTCTCAAGGGCGACCTGCCCGAGGTACGCCCCGGCACGGTCCTGGGGCACGAGGCCGTCGGCGAGATCGTGGAGGTGGGCGACGATGTGCGGACCGTCCGTCCGGGCGACCGGGTCCTGGTCTCCTGCATCAGCGCCTGCGGCCGCTGCCACTACTGCCGCGAGAGCGCCTACGGCCAGTGCCGGGGCGGCGGAGGCTGGATCCTGGGGCACCTGATCGACGGCACCCAGGCCGAGTACGTCCGCGTCCCCTTCGCCGACCTGTCCGTGTACGCCCTGCCCGGCGTGGTCGAGAGCAAGGACGCCGTCCTGCTCGCGGACATCTTCCCGACCGCGTACGAGGTGGGCGTCCGCAAAGGGCACGTCCGCCCGAGCGACACCGTCGCCATCGTCGGGGCCGGTCCCATCGGCCTCGCGGCGATCGCCACGGCACGTCTGTTCGGCCCCGAGCGGATCATCGCCGTCGACCTGGCCGCATCGCGACTCGAGGCCGCCAGACGGCTGGGCGCCGACGCCGTGGCCGACGCCGGCGAGGTTCCCGAACAGCTGGTCGCCGATCTCACCGACGGGCTCGGCGCGGACGTGGTCATCGAGGCGGTCGGCGTACCGGAGAGCTTCGAGCTGTGCACGCGCATGGTGCGGCCCGGTGGCCGCGTGGCCAACATCGGCGTCCACGGCGCACCCGCCGTGCTGCACCTCGAAGACCTGTGGAGCAGGAACGTCACCATCACCACCGGTCTGGTGGACACCCACTCCACGCCCACCCTGCTGCGCATGGCGGCGGCCGGCCGGCTGCCCACGGCACAGCTGGTCACGCACAGCTTCCTGCCGGACCAGATGGAGGAGGCGTACGACGTCTTCGCCCGCGCCACCGACACCGGCGCCCTCAAAGTGGTCCTCGGGGAGCCGTCGCACGACGAGGTCGCCGTACGGGCGGCCTGAGGCGTCCTGAAGCAGGCTGGGGCGGAGCCGCACCCGGTCATCCGGGAGCCGCGGTCATCGGGGGCCGCGGTCATCGGGGGCCGCGGTGATGCGGCGGCCGGTGAGGCGTTCGAGCCGGATCGACACCCACATCTCGCGCACGCCGCCCGCCCACGGTGTGCCGGGGGCCAGCTCGGTGAGCCGGCGTACCGCGTCGGGAGCCGTCACGGCGCTCGCGGGACCCACGGCGAGGACGCTCCAGCCCCTGCTCAGGGCCTCGTCCATGTGGTCGACCTCGAAGGCGACCTCCGCCCCGACGGCCGCCGCGGGCGTGGCGTGCGGCGCGGTCCGGAAGACGATCGCGTCGTCGACGACCGCGTAGTTGACCGGGACGACCGCGGGATGGCCGTCGGGTGCGCACACCGCGATGCGCCCCACCCCGTGGGTGGAGAGCAGCGCACGGCACTCCTCCGTGTCGAGGTCCTGCAGCTGGGGGTGGAGCAGGGCGTGACCCTGGCCGGGAGGCAGATCCGCGTCGGCGCCGCGCAGGGCGGTCACCGTGGTGCCCAGTGCGTCGGCGAGCCTGATCAGGCTCGCCACCCCCGGGTCGGCGGGCTCTTCCTCCAGGTACCGCAGATAGGCCGGGGACATCCGGGCCCGCTGGGCCGTCTCCTCGCGGCTGAGCCCCCGTTTCCGGCGCTCGACGATCACGCGTCGGCCGATGTCACCGGGGCGGGGAACCCGCAGTGCGGCGGCCTCGTACCCGGCTGCCCTGACGCCCCCGTCGGCCGGGTGCGGATCCTGGGCGGGTGGGGGCTGCCCGTGTTCGAGCGGGCGGATGTGCGCATCGGGCCCGGGGAACACCAGGGTCACCTCGCCGGTGTCCGACCAGCACACGTCGTAGGGCGGCGTCCCGTCCTCGTGGTGGAGTCCGATGATCTGGCCGTCGCGTCTGGTGCCCTCGGTCGTCACGTTATCGATGACCAGCCGATCGCCGACGTGAGCCCTCATGACGCCGCCCTTCCCTGAGAGTGGTGCTGTTTCCAACGTGCCACGCGCGGCGGCGGCGCGCAGGAGCTGATCGCCCCGGACACCCGGAGCCCGGGAGCCGGTGCGCCGCCTTGGGTCAGCCGGGCCACCCGGCGACCTGCTGGTCCTCCGGCCGTGGCGTGCCCATGCCCTGGATGTCCTGCTCGGCCGCCTTCAGCAGCTGCCGCGCCAGGTCGCTCAGGCCCCGGCCCGCGGCGAGCTCGTCGCCGATCCGCGGCACGTCCTCGTCCGCGGGATTGCAGTGCGCGGTGCCCAGAGCGGTGAGCTCGCCCGCGCCGGTGTCGAGCAGCAGCTCCGCCTTCGTCGTTCCCGCGTCGTCCTCGTACAGATGAATACGGACCTTCCATTCCAACGTATGCGACATCGCTCTCCTCCTCGGCTCGATGCGGCTCCGTCCGGACTGACAATCCGGCTTCGTAGGACACGCAGGACGACGCCATGCGGTCAGTCGCCCTCGATGTCGAGCACCTCGTCCACGGGGCGCCGGGCCGTCCCGGGCCCCGAGGGGCCGTAGCCGAGCCGCAGGACCATCTGGACGAAACCCATGGCGGATTCCGGGTCGCGTACGGTCCAGCGGAGCTCGGGCCACTCGAGGGCATGCGAGGTGAGGGAAGTGGCGAGCCCGTCGAGGGTGGCCTGCAGCAGTACGCGCTCCAGCGCCTGGCCCGCCACCAGCCAGTCCCGCGGCCGGTCGTCCCGGGTGCCCAGAACGGCGAGCTGGGGTGTCTCCTCGAAGACGGCGGTCTCCCGGCCGGGCACGGGGTGCCGGCCCGCGAAGTCACGCACGGGTGCCGCGCCGAAGCGCTTTCGCGGGCCGAAGGCTTCCTCCGGCACTCCGTCGCCCGGCTGTCCGGCCTCCGGTGCGCCCACGCGGATCCAGCGGCTCAGTTCCTCGGCGGCGGCGGAGTCCCGGTCGTCGCGCCCCTCGGCGTCCTGGATCAGATGAAGCAGGGTCCGGACATGCCACGCCCCGGGGAACACCAGCTGGGCGCCCTCCAGCACGGCGGCACCGCTCAGGGTGTCCTTGACGGCCTGCGGAATCTCCTCGTCCGTGAACGGATGACGGCTGGTGTGGCGGCGGCGGATCGCCGGATACAGCGCGGCGAGGTCGTCGTCGGCGGCGGCCGTGGGGCCGGCCAGCCGTACCTCGGCGAGCAGGGCGGGGTCCGCCGGATCGGGCAGCAGTCGGGTGACGGGCTCCCAGCCCGCGTGCGCGGCGGCCACGCGCAGATTGAACACGGCGGCGGCGCAGCCCAGGTGCAGGGCGCGGGTGCTGGGATCGGCGTGCGGCATGGCGCGGTCGAGGTCCGCGTACACCTCGAAGGCGCTGTCCCCGCGCCGGAAGCGGAACCTCCACGGCTGGGCGTTGTGCATGGAGGGCGCGGCCGTGGCGTCCGCGACCAGGGCCGTCACGGTCCTCGCGTCGAGTGTGCGTACCGACAACGGACCTGCCTCCCTCCAGGGCCGACCGTTCGTCCACGTGGAGGCGACTTCCGTGCCTTCCACCTGTGCGCTCTTCCCACTATGGCACCGGGGGTCGGACCACGCGCGGCCGTCCGACGGCGTCGCCGGGCGCCTCGGCGGGCACCCTCGCGGACGCCGGATCAGGCCTTGTCGAGCCGGGTACCGCCGCTGCCGCGCAGGACGTCCAGACGGCGGTGGTACTCGTCCTCGTCGATCTCCCCGCGGGCGAACCGTTCGGCGAGCAGCTGCTCGGGGAAGGGCCGGTTCGGGGGGAGGTGATCCGTCGGTCCGGTGCCGGACGGCCGGGACAGGGCCCGGAACAGCAGAACGCCGACGGTGATGAGGGCGACCCAGAAGAGGATCATGCCGACCGACATGCCGAACCAGCCCCATCCGCCGGGATCATGGCCGTACCAGAACATCACGTCACCCACTTCCAGGCGGCTGCCGGACCCGGGCCACACGCCCGTCCTCCCGGCGTCGCACCTCCATTGTCGTCCCGCCGTAGCCGCACGTCATGGGCCGTCGGGCACAGTGCGCAGGGCCGATGGTCCCGGCCTCGCGGGGATGACCGGGACCATCGGAGACGTCCACCACGGACGACGGCAGGCAGGGCACGGATCCGGGCCAACCGTCGGAGCCGGTCACCGAAGCCGGTCACCGAAGCCGGTCACCGAAGCCGGTCACCGAAGACGGCGGGCCGGGCACGGATCCCGGCCGTGTCACGGCGGCCCTCGGCCGGGAGGGACGGCACGCTTGCAGGGCGGGCACCGCGGCACAGCACCCGCAGTGCCTCGCCGCGTCCCGCTCCGACCGCCACGGACGTTCCCCCGACCGCCACGGACGTTCTTCTACGGAGACGCCATGCCGCACCCGCCGTCGCAGCCCGTGCCGCGACCCGCCCCACAGGTCACGCCGCAACAGTCGCCCGGACCGCACCGGTTGCTCGCGCCGCAACAGCCGACCGGGCCGCGACCCCGCTCACAACCACCGCTCCGGTCAGGGTTGCTGTCGCGGCTCCTGTCACGGCCGACCGTGCCTGCGCCGCGGCCGGCTCTCGTCACCCGGCCCGCGTGGCGGACGGCGGGGGAGTTGCCGTGCGGGTGATCGGCCTGATGTCGGGGACCTCCTACGACGCCATCGAGGCCGCCGCCGCGGACCTCGCCCTGGACGGTGACGTCCTGCACCTGCACCCGCTCGGGCACCTGTCCGCCCCCTACCCCGACACCGTGCGCGACCTGATCGCCGCCACGCTGCCGCCGGCCACCACGACCACCCGGGCCGTCTGCACCCTGGACACCCGCATCGGCCAGGCCTTCGCCGCCGCCGCCGAACGCGCCGTGCACGACGTGTGCGACGGCAGGGCGGACCTCGTCGTCTCGCACGGCCAGACGCTCTACCACTGGGTCGAGGACGGCGCCGTGCACGGCAGCCTGCAACTCGGCCAGCCCGCCTGGATCGCCGAGGCCACCGGCCTCCCGGTCGTCTCCGACCTGCGCAGCAGGGACGTGGCGGCGGGCGGGCAGGGAGCCCCGCTGGTGGGCATGACCGACACCCTCCTGCTGCGCGGCCTGCCCGGCACACCCGCCGCACTCAACTTGGGGGGCATCGCCAACGTCACCGTTCTCGCGCCCGGCACCGACCCGCTGGCCTTCGACACCGGCCCCGCCAACGCGCTCCTGGACGCGGCCGTACGGCACTTCACCGGTGGCACCCATGCCTACGACGCGGACGGGCGAGGGGCCGCGGCCGGCCGGACCCGTCCCGAGCTGCTCCGCGTCCTGCTGGACGACCCCTACTACCGCAGGCCCGCCCCGAAGACCACCGGCAAGGAGTACTTCCATCTGCCCTATCTGCGACGGGCCCTCGCGGCAGTGCTGCCTGCCCCCCGGCCCGACGACGTACTGGCCACCCTGACCCGGCTGACCGCGGTCACCGTCGCCGACGCGTGCCGGGCCCATGGCGCCACCCAGCTCGTCGTGTCCGGCGGCGGGGTGCGCAACCCCGTGCTGATGCGCATGATCGCCGAGGAGCTGCCCGGTGTGCCGCTGCGCCCCAGCCATGAGCTGGGCCTTCCCTCCGACGCGAAGGAGGCGTTGGCCTTCGCGATCCTGGGATTCCTCACGGTGCACGGCCTGCCCGGCACGCTTCCGTCGGGCACCGGAGCCCGGCGGGCGACACTGCTCGGCACCATCACCCCGGGCCGCTCGCCGCTGCGCCTGCCCGAACCGGCCGCGCGCCCGCCCCGCGTGCTGCGGATCGGCCCCGGGCGCCGTACTTCCGGCCGCTGAGCCGGAATGCCACCATGGTCCGAGGAGTCCTTCCCACCACCCCCGGGACCATCCATCGGTATCCGACACAACACCGCTCGACTGCCCCGGCTCGCGGACGCGGACACCCGCGCCCCGGATCCGCCCCTCGGCCCACGCACGGCCGGGCCGCCGGCCCGATCCCGTCACTGCGACCGCTCTACCCCGCCCGGCCCGAGCCGGACCGTCCCGATGTCACCGCCGGAACAGGAGCATGCGCATGCGTCTTTATGCCCAGACCCCAGTGCGTCGGAGCCGCCAGGTGCTCGCGGACCTGATCGCCGTGGTCCTGATCGCGGCCGCGGTGCGGTTCGCCCTGGCCGTCCATCACGTGATCATGCTGCTGGCGGAGCCCGGACAGAAGGCGCAGACCGCGGGCGACACCCTCGCCGACGGTCTGGGCGACGCCGGCGACGCGGCCTCGAAGGTGCCGTTCGTCGGTGACTCCCTGAAGAAGCCGCTCCTGGCCGCCGCCGACGCCGGCAACGGCCTGTCCGACGCCGGACGGTCGTTGCAGGACACCGTGGGACAGGTCGCCACACTGACCGCGGTGGCGCTGATCGTCCTTCCGGTGGCCTTCGTCCTGGTGCTGTGGCTCCCGCCGCGGCTGCACTGGATCAGGCGCAGCGCCACCACGCGCCGTCTGCTCGACGCGCCGGGCGGCGCGGACCTGCTCGCCCTGCGCGCCCTCACCGGGCCGCAGCGTGCGCTCGCCGCGATCCCCGCACCGCCCGGCGGCCTGGCGGACGCCTGGCGGCGCGGGGATCAGGAGGTCATCACCGCGCTGTCCGCGGTCACGCTCAGGCACGCGGGGCTGCGACCGTGACCCGCGATGCGGGAGTCGTGTGCGGAGCTCCCGCGGAAGGGATCAGCCGACCCTGAAGGAGTGAAGCGGGGCGCCGGACACACCTATGGCGTACGACAGGGCCGACCCGCCGAACGGAGTCCCGGTGCAGTTGCCGCTCTCGTACACGGAGACGGGCCTGATGGTGTAATTGCCCACCGAGCGGAAGTAGTTGCCCTCGGGGGCGTTGGGGAACAGCTCGAGGACGGTGTAACAGTGGCCGTCCTGGGGGTTGTTCACGACCACGCGCGGGGCGAGCAGGATGGAATCCTCCCCGGGCTGGCCGAGTACGACCTGTACGTCGCCCGCGGCGGGCCAGGCCGCGGTGGGAACGGCCCAGGCGAGCAGCAGGGCGGTACCGGTCGCCAGGGCGAGCTTGACCCGGCGGGAGATCGATGGACGGGACATGGACACCTCCGGCGTCTCGAGGTCGTGGCGACCTCTCCGCTCCGGTGGCACGGACCGGGTCCGCGCCGTCGCAGCACTGTCGGACCTCTACCGCCAGTCTGCATGTGGATCGACCCACGCGCATCACCGGTTCGCTTTCCGTACTGGTGAACCCGCGATGCGGGGTGCTCCGGCCGCCATCGGTGGACGTGCCGACGGTGAAATTTGATCGCATTCAACATGAACGCACGACTGTGCCGAGGTGGCGGCATGTCAAAATGCGGAATTTTACGCCTCTGTTTTATCGAGGGCCGCCCGGTGCCGGACCCGGCTTTTTACCCGGACGTGATTGATCTTGGTTGGCCCGGCAGGTCCTGCAGTCAAATGGAGGTGCCGGTTCCTCTGTGGATGCGAGGTGACGGAATGTTTCGTCCGTTTCAGTGTCCATGGAACGAAAGTCGGCGTCTGTATCTGTCCGGCCGATTTGTTTGCGGACAATCTCCTTACTCACAAAGTCATTTGACGCTCCGTCCGCTTCGCGCTTTCCTCTGCTGAGTTTTCTATGGCGCCGTTGTCGAAGAGGCCCGTCCGGGGCCTTGGCGAAGCGTGCGCCGACGGACCAGGGGGTCGGTGGGGAATGACGGAGTGGGGAATGACGGCGTACTCGCGTGCACGGCGCAGACGCAGAACCCGGGTCGCGGTCGTCGGCGCGCTGTCGGGACTGGTGCTGGCGGGACTTCCCGTCCTGTCGCCCACGCCCGCCGGCGCGGCTCCCGCGCAGAGCGCCGCCTCCGCGACCTCGCCGGCGGCGCAGGCGGCCGCCCGGGCGGCGGAGTCCGGAAAGCAGGTCGAGGTGGTGTCCGAGCGCACCGAGTACTCGACCACCTACGCCAATCCCGACGGCAGCACGTTCAACCTCAAGCAGTCGGTGACCCCCGTCCGGGTGGCCCGGCCCGGCGGCGCGTGGGCGACGCCGGACGCCACGCTGGTCCGTCGTGACGACGGCCGCGTCGCCCCGAAGGCCGCGGTGGCCGGGGTGTCCTTCTCCGGAGGGGGCGACGGCAAGGACCTGGTGAGCATGGCCGAGGGCGGCCACACCCTGACGGTCGGCTGGACCGGTTCGCTGCCCGTTCCCACGCTGGAGGGCGACTCGGCCGTCTACGCGGACGTGCTGCCGGACGTGGACCTGCGGATGACGGCGACCACCGAGGGCTATCGCGAGGTCCTCGTCGTGAAGACGGCCCAGGCCGCCGCGAACCCGGCGCTGGCCGAGCTCCGGCTGCCGGTACAGGCCGACGGCCTGGTGCTCAGGGAGGGCGCGGGCCAGTCGCTCCAGGCGGTGGACGAGAACGGAGCCACTGTCTTCCGCGCACCGACGGCCCGGCAGTGGGACTCCACCGGCCGTGACGGCGAGACGGGCACCCCCGCACCCGCCGGGTCACCCGCCGAGTCACCCGCGGTGAAGTCCTCCGCCGCGAAGTCCGCTGCCGTGCGGTCCTCCGCAGTGCGCTCCGGCACCGCGGAGTCCACCGCCGTGACGTCCGGGGCCGCCGTGACGTCCGGAGCCGCCGTGACGGCCGAGGGCACCCCGGCGGCGGGCTCCGCGGGCGCGGGCGACGAGTCCGGTGTCACCGACCCCACCGAGGGCCCGAGCGGTGCCGCCACCGCCGTCCCGCTGGACGTGTCGGCCACCCAGAGCGCCATCACCGTCGTACCCGACGCCGGCGGGCTCAAGGGCGACAAGACCGTCTACCCGCTCTACATCGACCCGGACGTCTCCTGGTCGGAGTCCGAGCGCACGGTGCTCTCCTCCGACGGCGACGCCTTCTACAACTTCACCGGCGGAGACGAGGGCAAGGGGGTCGGCCTGTGCTCCATCTACTACACCGGCGGCTACGGCTACCCCTGCACCACCGGCACCCCGTACAAGCAGCGCATGTACTTCGAGTTCTCGCCGTCCGCGCTGAAGGGCAAGAAGGTGCTGGACGCCACCTTCCGGGTGACCGAGCGCTGGTCGATGTCCTGCACGGCGACCGTGGTGCAGCTGGTGCGCACCGGTGACATCTCCTCCTCCACCCGCTGGCCCGGCCCCACCGCCAACTGGGACGTCATGGGCGACCGTACGGTCGCCGCGGGCCGCGGCTCCGCCTGCGACCCGAGCCAGCCGGCGAAGCCGATCGAGTTCAACGACGACCCCAGCCAGTCGTACGAGAACCTGACCAAGACCGTGCAGTCCTTCGCGGCCGGGGACATGTCCCGGCTGACGCTGATGCTCAAGGCCGGCGACGAGGGCGACCCCAACGGCTGGAAGCGCTTCGACGACGACGCGGTCCTGGACGTGAACTACGTCGGCGTCCCCGGGCCGCCCACCGGTCCCGCCGTCCTGTCCGGCAGCGGCACCACCTGTGAGACCACCGAGTCGGACCCGGCGATCATCTCGGACCCGACCCCCGACTTCGTCTCCAACGTGCAGACGGAGTCCGGCGGTGAGAGCGGCGCGACCCTGCGCGCCCACTTCGTGGTGCAGAAGAAGAACACCGACGGCAGCTGGAGCGTCGCCACCGAACCGGTGCGCCCGTCCAGCGGGTTCGTCACCGACAACGCCAAGGTCCAGGTGACCTCGCCGGTGTCCTTCGCCGACGGGACCCTGGCCCGGATGCAGTCGTGGACCCGGTCCTACTGGAGCGGCGACGACCACATGATCGAGTCGACGCACAGCTCGGTGGCATCCAAGGGCTGGTGCTACTTCAAGGTCGACACCACCGCACCGAAGGCGCCCACCGTCACCACCGACGGCATCTACAGCCTGTGCACCGCCAACGCCTGCGCCGCAGGCGGCGGCCCCGGCCTGGGCGGGAACTTCTACTTCAAGCCCGCCTCCGGCGACACCGACATCGCCGGCTACGAGTACCGGCTGCCGACCTGGCCCACCTGGCACTCCGTCACGGGCTCCGCACCGACCAAGCTGATCACGCCCGAGCTGCCCGGCACCCAGATCCTCCAGGTCCGGGCCAAGGACAACGTCGGCGCCGGACGGCCCGGTGCCACCACCAGCTTCCTGTTCAAGGTGGCCGAGGGCGAAGGCGCCACCGGACGCTGGCACTTCGACGACGCGGCCCCCGGCTCCGGGGTGACCACGGCCGCCGACACCGCGACCACGACCGGCACCCGGCACGCCCTGACCTTCCACACCGCCGGCGCCGGCTGGTCCTCCCTGGCGCGCCGGGGCGAGGGGGACCGCTCCTTCTGGCTGGACTCCACCGTCGCCGCCAACCAGACCGCCTGGGCCGACACCTCGGCACCCGTGATCAACATGCAGGCTTCCTTCTCGGTCTCCACCTGGGCCTTCCTGACGGACAGCTCCGACTTCCGCACGATCGCCTCCCAGCTGAACTCCGACAACACCGGCTGGTCGCTCTACTACTCCTCAAGCGTCCAGCGCTGGGTGTTCCTGTGGTCCTGGTACGAGAACGGGGTGCGCAAGTACGTCGGTGCCAACGCCTCGGCCGCGGGTGTGCCCCTGAAGACATGGACCCAGGTCGGCGGGGTCTACAACGCCACCGACCGCACCATCACCCTCTATGTCAACGGCCGTCCGCAGGGCTCCCCGATGGAGCTGGGGACGTCCGGCAAGCCGACCACCAGCGACGGCGTCCTGGAGGTCGGACGCTCCGGCTACAGCGGCGGGTTCGAGCGCTACTGGCGTGGCCGTGTCGACGAGGTCGCAGTCTTCCAACGGGCCCTGAGCGACGGTGAGATGGCCCAGGAAGCCGGACTGATCGACCCGGACACCGGGAGCACCGCCGTGGAACTGGTCGGTGCCTGGAACCCGGACGGAGCCGGCGGCACCACCCTGTCCGACCCGGTCAGCGGCTACGGCGGCCGGCCGATCACCCTCACCGGTGGCGCCACGCTGGACGGCGAGACCATCCCGCTGGACGGCGTCGACGACGCGGCGACCGTGCCCGGCCCGGTCGTGGACGACACCGGCTCCTTCACCGTGACCACCGAGGTGGAACTCGACGGCGCCGCCCTGGCCAGGAAGGCCACCGGCTACAGCGGGCAGGTCGTCGGCCAGCGCACCGCCGACGGATCCGCCTGGGGCCTGTGGTTCAACCAGACCGGCACCGAGCAGGTCCCGCAGGACGACGGCACCCTCAAGGACGTACCCGTCGGGTACTGGCGCTTCGGACGCCTCGCGGCGGACGGCAAGACCTACACCGCCGTCACGTCCGACAGCGCGGCCCTGACCGACGAACGCGTCCGGCTGACCGGCGCCTACAACGCCCAGGACGGGACGATCAGCCTGTATTTGGACGCCACACCCAACGACGTACCGACCGCCTTCACCGCGGTCGCAGGCAGCGGTGACTTCAGCGCGGGCCGGGCCTACGTGAACAAGGCGTGGGGCAACTACCTGCCCGAGAAGATCAGCGATCTGCGGATCTGGGTCGGGGCGCCCGCCAACGACATGCAGGTGGAGAACATGATCGGCGGCTAGCCGCGGGCTCGGGGCCCGGCCGAACGGGCCGGGCCCCGAGCAGTGTCCGCGGCCGCCCCGACGGGTGTCCGTGCCATGCCCCGCAGCCCCGGCCCGTCGGTCCGCCGGGCTCCTTCACCGCCGGCCTGCACGTGCGGGCCGGCCTTCTCCAGCACCATCCGTGCACCTCCGTATGCCTTGGAGTGGAACCAACACCATGTTCTTGCGTCCACGCAGACGACGGAACGGCCCCGCGGCCACCGTCAGCCGCACCCTTCGTCTGACCGTCGGGTCACTCGTGCTCGCCCTGAGCGTGCCGATCGGACTGGCCCCGATGGCCCAGGCCGCCGACGCGCTCGGCCGGCCCCACACACCGAAGACCCGCAGCGCCAGGATGGTCCCGGCCGACCCCGCCACGGCGCAGGCGGCCCGGGCGCGTCTGGCCGGGGCCCGGGCCCGCAACCGGGCGGAGGGCGCCGAGGCCCTGGCCGCCCAGCACGCCACCTGGCCCAGCCCCGCCCGCGCCGGCCTCGTCCGCGGCAGGCGCACCGAGGTCGGCGGCCTGCCGGTCACCCTCACCGCGCCGACCACGCCTTCCGGCAAGGACAAGGACAGCGCCAAGGCGAAGAGGGCGAGGGACAAGGCCGCCGCCCCGGCCTCGACCGCGGCGACCGTGCAGGTGCTCGGCCGCAAGGAGGCCGCCGCCGCCGGCATCAAGGGCGTACTGCTGTCGGTCACCGCCGACCGGGCCGGTACCACCGGGCTGGACGTGGACTACTCGTCGTTCGCCTCGGCCTACGGCGGTGACTGGGCCGGCCGGCTGCGCCTGGTGCAGTTGCCGGCGTGTGCGCTGAGCACGCCGCAGAAGGCCTCCTGCCGCACCGAGACACCGCTGGCCGGATCGCGCAACGACATCGGCGACCGGACCGTCTCCGCCCAGGTGACGACCGTCCGCACCCCGACGGCCACCGCCGCCACGACCGGCACCGCCGCCACGACCGCCCAGGCGGCGCCCGCCACCGCCGTCGTGGCGCTCGCCGCGGCCGCCGGTGAGTCGGCGTCGGGTTCGGGCGCGTACACCGCCACCCCGCTGAGCCCGTCGTCGACCTGGCAGGCCGGGGGCTCCTCGGGCTCGTTCAGCTGGTCCTACCCCATGGGCACCCCGGCCCCGGCGGCCGGCCCCGCCCCCTCGATCACCCTCTCCTACGACTCCGGCGCCATCGACGGCCGGACCGCCAACAGCAACAACCAGGGCAGCATCGTCGGTGAGGGATTCGACCTGTCGTCCGCCTCGTACGTGGAGCGTTCCTACGGCTCCTGCGACGACGACGGCCAGGACGAGAAGTTCGACATGTGCTGGAAGTACGACAACGCCTCCCTGGTCCTGAACGGCAGGTCCACGACCCTGGTCAAGGACGACACCACCGGCACCTGGCGGCTGAAGGACGACGACGCCTCGACCGTCACCCACGGCACGGGCGCCGACAACGGTGACGACGACGGCGAGTACTGGACGGTCACCACCGGCAACGGCACCAAGTACGTCTTCGGCCAGAACAAGCTGGACGGCGCCGGCACCGAGCGCACCAACTCCACCTGGACCGTACCGGTCTTCGGCGACGACTCCGGGGAGCCGGGCTACAGCAACGGCACCGCCTTCGCCGACCGCGCGCTGACCCAGGCGTGGCGGTGGAACCTCGACTACGTCGAGGACGTGCACGGCAACGCGATGTCGTACTGGTACACCGCCGAGACCAACTCCTACGCCAAGAACAAGGCGACCACGGCCACCGCCGACTACACCCGCGGCGGCTACCTCACCAGGATCCTCTACGGTCAGCGCAAGGACGCCCTGTTCACCGGCACCGCCTCGCACAAGGTGACCTTCGACTACGCCGAGCGCTGCACCGCCGCGGACTGCTCGGACCTGAAGGACTCCACCGCCGACCACTGGCCCGACGTGCCGTTCGACTCCATCTGCAAGAACGGTGACGACTGCGACTCCAAGAGTCCCTCCTTCTTCACCCGCAAGCGGCTGACCGGGGTGAACTCCTTCGCCTGGGACGCGGCGAACAGCACGTACACCGCCGTGGACTCCTGGGCGTTCACCCAGCACTTCTACGACGGCGGCGACCTCGGCGACACCTCCGACCAGGTGCTGGTCCTCGACTCCGTCACGCGCACCGGCAAGGCGGGCAGCGACATCGCCCTGCCGCCGGTGACGTTCACCTACGACAAGCGGCCCAACCGGGTCGACGGCACCGACGACATCGTGCCGCTCTACCGGCCCCGTCTCCGTACGATCGTCTCCGAGACCGGCGCGGTGACCACCGTGACCCTCTCCGACCCGGAGTGCGTGCGCGGCCAGACCCCGGACGAGGACGACGGCCACGCCTCCTGCTACCCGGTGTACTGGCACATCAACGGCGCCGCGGAAGCCGGCCTGGACTGGTTCCACAAGTACCGGGTCCTGGCGGTGACCACCACCGACCCCACCGGCAAGAACGCCACCACGGAGACCGACTACACCTATTCCGACCCCGCCTGGCACTACGACGAGAACCCGCTCACCCCGCAGGACGAGCGGACCTGGTCGCAGTGGCGCGGCTACGGCAAGGTGACCGCCGTCAAGGGCACGGACGCGGTGAAGTCCAAGACGGTGACCCTCTTCATGCAGGGCATGAACGGCGACCGGATGCAGGGCTCGGACGGCAAGCTCGACCCCACCGCCCGCAAGTCCGTCAGCGTGAAGGCGGTCGCCGTCTCCGGCCTGACCGTCGCCGATCAGACCGACAGCGAGCAGTACGCCGGCTTCACCTGGCAGCAGGTCACCTACGACGGCAGCCGGGCCGTCGAAGTGACCGTCAACGACCCCTGGTCCAAGGTGACTTCCACCCAGCACGCCTCCTACGCCGACACCGAGGCCTACTTCGTCCGGACCGGCAGGACCGCCACGTCGACGTATCTGACGGCCAAGGACTCCTGGCGCACGCACACGACCTCCACCACCTTCGACGCCTACGGCATGAAGGCCACCGAGGACGACGCCGGCGACACCGCCAAGAGCGGTGACGAGACCTGCACCCGTACCTGGTACGCCCGCAACACCACCAAGGGCATCAACAGCCTCGTCTCCCGCGTCCGCACCGTCGGGCGCACCTGCGCCACCGGCGAGGACCAGCTGACCCTGCCCACGAAGGTCGCCGATCGCGGCGACGTGCTCTCCGACACCGCCACCGTCTACGACAACACCGCCGCCACCGCCTGGAGCGCGAGCCAGACGCCGACCCTGGGCGACGCCTCGTGGACCGGACGGGCGGCCGCCTACCCGGCGACGGTCAGCGGCGGGGAGCGCGCCCCGACCGCCTGGCAGACCACGGCCAAGACCGGCTACGACACCCTCGGCCGTCCGACCAGCGTCACCGACGCGGCGAACTACACCACCACCACG
Source organism: Streptomyces sp. NPDC002265 (assembly GCF_040296125.1). Classification (NCBI taxonomy): domain Bacteria; kingdom Bacillati; phylum Actinomycetota; class Actinomycetes; order Kitasatosporales; family Streptomycetaceae; genus Streptomyces; species Streptomyces sp. NPDC002265. Next base: position 20,981 of record NZ_JBEOWS010000121.1, read on the forward strand.
GCCTACACGCCCGCCGCCGGTCCGCCGACCCTGGTCATCAAGACCAACGCGGCCACCCAGAAGACCTTCACCTACTACGAGCCCGCCCGCGGCAACGTCATCCGCTCCTTCGACATCAACAACAAGCAGACCCAGTCCACCTACGACGCCCTCGGCCGGGTCACCGCCGTCTGGCTGCCGAACCGCACCAGCGACCAGCCCGCCAGCTACGTCTACGACTACGGCATGAGCGACACCGCCCCGTCCTGGACCTCGACCGGCGCCGTCAAGGCGGACGGCGACACCTACGAGACGGTCTACTCGATCTACGACGCCCAGCTGCGGCCCATCCAGACGCAGAAGCGCAGCCCCGAGGGCGGCCGGATCCTGACCGACACCCGCTACGACAGCCGCGGCCTGGCCTACGAGACCTACGCGGACGTCTACGACAGCAAGAACGCGCCCTCGGGCACCTACGCCCGCGCCGAGTACGGCGGCACCGCCAAGCAGACCGCGACCACCTTCGACGGCGCCGAGCGCCCGGTGACCAGCACCTTCTTCACCTACGGCGTCCAGCGCCGGTCCACCACCACCAGCTACACCGGTGACTCCACGGCCACCACGGCCGTGCAGGGCGCCTCCGCGAAGCGCGTGATCACCGACGCCCTCGGCCGCACGGTCGAGACCCGTCAGTACGCCACCACCTCACCCGACGACGCGGCCTACGGCGGCGCCACCGGCACCGCGTACAGCTCGACGAAGTTCTCCTACACCCTGGACGACAAGCAGGCGACCGTCACCGGCCCGGACAACAGCGCCTGGAGCTGGACGTACGACCTGTTCGGCCGCCAGGTGAAGTCCACCGACCCGGACAAGGGCACCGAGACCACCGGCTACGACAACCGGGACCTGCCGGCCTGGACCAAGGACGGCGCGGGCCGGGTGGTCATCACCGCCTACGACAAGCTGCGCCGCCCCACCGCCACCTACAAGGCGCCGTCAGACGCCGACCTGACCTCGACCACCGAGGAGCAGACCCCGGCCAACCAGCTGACCGCCCTGGCCTACGACCCCGCCGGCTACAAGGGCCAGCTGTCGTCGTCGACCCGGTACACCAACGGCGCCACCGACACCGTCCACGCCTACACCCGCAAGGTCACCAGCTACGACAGCCTGTACAACCCGCTGGAGTCCACGCTGACGCTGCCCGGTGACGACCCGATGGTGACCTCCGGAGCGGTACCGTCGGCGACCCTGTCCTTCAGCGCCAACTACGACATCACCGGCGCCCAGAACCAGGACGTCCAGCCGGCGGCCGGCGGCCTGCCGAAGGAGATCATCGACACCGGGTACAACGACTACGGCCTGCCCGCCACCCTCAGCGGCACCCAGAGCTACGTCCTGGCGAGCGACTTCACCGCCACCGACAAGGTCCAGCAGCTCACCCTCGGGGTCTCCGCGGCCGCGGGCGTCAAGAAGGCGTACGTGTCCAACACCTGGGACGAGGGCACGGACCGGCTGACCCAGTCGGTGGTCACCGACGACACCCACGCCTGGCAGCTCCAGCAGCTCAACTACGACTACGACCAGGCCGGCAACGTCACCTCGCTCACCGACCCCACCACCCTCGGTGGCACGAGCAGCGCCGACAACCAGTGCTTCGCCTACGACGGCTACCAGCGCCTGACCGAGGCCTGGACGCCCAGGACGGCCGACTGCTCCGCCACCGGCCGCACCAGCGCCAACCTCGGCGGTCCCGCTCCCTACTGGACCAGCTACGCCTACAACACCGCCGGCCAGCGCACCACCGAGACCAGTCACAGCACCACCGGCACCACGACCTCACGCACCTACTGCTACAACAGCACCACCCAGCCGCACACCCTGACCGCCACTCCCGCCGGGACCGCCTCGGGCGTGTGCACCGGAGTCACCGCGGCCTACGGCTACGACGCCGCCGGTGACACCACCGCCCGCCCCGACGGCACCGCCACCCAGTCCCTGGTCTGGGACGCCGAAGGCAAGCTCGGCAGCCTGAAGGAGACGTCCGGCTCCACCACCAGCACCACCGGATACATCTACGACACCGACGGCAACCTCCTCGTCCGCCGCAACACCGGCGGCGAGAGCGTGCTCTACCTCGGTGCCACCGAGGTCCACTACAACGCCGTCACCGGCAAGAAGTGGGCCCAGCGCAGCTACAGCCTGGGCGGCACCACGGTGGCGGTGCGCTCCAACCAGAGCGGCACCTCCACCCTCACCTGGCTCGCCGCCGACCGGCACAACACCGCGGGCCTCGCCCTGACCGCCACCGACCAGGCCATCACCAGGCGCTACACCACCCCGTTCGGCGCCGACCGCGGCACCGCGGTGACCACCTGGCCCGACGACAAGAAGTTCCTCGGCAAGTCGGCCGACGCCGCCACCGGCCTCACCCATGTCGGTGCCCGCGAGTACGACCCGCTGCTCGGCCAGTTCATCAGCGTCGACCCGCTGCTGGACACCTCCGACGGCCAGTCGCTCAACGGGTACGCCTATGCCGACAACAGCCCGCTGATGGGCTGGGACCCGGACGGCAAGGACAACTGGTGGGCCGACCCCACCATGAACAAGCCCGTGGAGAAGGGCGGGACGCCCATCAGCCAGGACCTCGCCAACGAGCAGGGCTTCGGCTCCCTGTGCAACCCGAACAACTGCTCCGGCTTCGACCCGAACAAGATGCCGGCCGGCGGCCCGGCCTACGAGTACCCCAAGGTTCAGGCCGAAGACGCCAACCGCCCCGGGTGGGGCACGCTGAAGACGACCCCGCACGACAAGTCCGTGTTCTTCATGGCCGGCTCCATGGCTCTGTCCTACGTGGCGATGAGAGGGTGGCAGCGCGGCTTCGGCCTCCTCGAACACTGGATGGAGAACAGCGGGGAGACGGTCGAGCTCAATGTCGCCGACATGATGAACAGCCTCTCCCTCATGCGCAAGGACGTCGGTTCGTACATCAAGCTCGGCACGTTCGACAGCGGCTGGCAGCAGACCAGCGTCGCCACCAAGAAGAAGGGCGAGAACAAGGGCCACGACGCCGACGACTACTACTTCGCGCTCAACGGCTACCAGTACCGGGTGCGAGGAAACACGGAGATGCAGCGAGGTCATCTCACGGGTAGCGTCACGGTGGACGTGTACAAGAGATACAACTGGGGGAACATCGGGGGCGGCAAGCCTCGGAAGGATCTCGGCTACGGTCCGTTCAGGCCTCTGAAGCAGAACGACATGGCCCATCTGAACTCGGTGGGGCTGGCTCGCGACTTCGATGTCGTCGGCCACCAGACGTTCGACATCGGCTAGGAGAGATCATGTTCGACCGACTGCCACGCACTCTGGTGCTGTTCGTCGGCATGGCGCTCGCCGTCGGCCTGGTTGCCTGTGATCCCGGCGGCCTGCATGCCGGCGAGAACAGGAAGCCGTTCCCTCACCAGGGCAAGTCGGACCTCGCCGATGTCAGCCTTGAGCAGGCGCTGTCCGACTACCACGTCCGCCTGCCCAAGGCGGCCGAGGACATCGCCTACGGTGCCCTCAAGGCCGAGGACGGATACCCGTTCGGGGTCGAGTTCACGATGCCGTGTGACGGTGTTCCGGCGTTCACCCGGGACAACCAACTCGCCTCCGCAGGCAAGGAAACCCCCTCGGAAGTGCGGGTGGACGCGATGGAGGCGGGATTCACGCTGGATGACAGCCCGGCCTACGTCCGGGCGAAGGGATCGAAACTCCCCAAGGTCACCGGGGCGGTCTTCGAAAGGTCGGGCACCTGCCGGGTGTTCCTCGCCGGCTGAGGCCCACCCGACGTCGGCAACAGGGCCGTGCACGCCCTCAACGAGGCGGTCGGCTTTGAACCCGAC
>NZ_JBEOWS010000122.1:0-24720 GCF_040296125.1 Streptomyces sp. NPDC002265
GACATCGGCGCAGGGGGCGCGTTCAGCGACGTACTGCCGAAGCTGTCGTCATGGCGTCGCCAGCGCAAGGAGCAGTCCGCCGTCGACGACTGGCGCTACCGCGAGTCGTGGAAGCGCCTGGGCGAGTCCGCTCCGGCCGGCAGTGGCGGCACCTGGCTGTTCGCCGTGCCGGAGGAGGAGAACGAGCAGATCGCCGCGGTCCGCGCGGCGTTCACGGCGCGCGGCGCCACTCTGAAGACGCTGGTCGTCGGCGCGGCGGGCGACCGCGCCGCCCTGGCCGGGGAGCTGGCCGGGATCGGGCCGGTCGACGGCGTGCTGTCCCTGCTTCTCACCGGCGCCCCCGTGCTGCCCACCCTGCTGCTCGTCCAGGCTCTGGGCGACGCGGGCGTCGACGCCCCGCTGTGGTGCCTCACCTCGGGCGCGGTGGCCGTGAGCGGCTCCGACGCGTTACGCGACGTCCGGCACGCCCAGGTGTGGGGCCTGGGCCGCACCGTCGCCCTGGAGCTGCCCCGGCGCTGGGGCGGCCTGATCGACCTGCCGGAGGCCGTCGACGACCGGGCCGCGGCACGCCTGGCCGACGTACTGGGACAGGCGCTGACGGGCCGGTGGGAGGAGGACCAGCTCGCCGTCCGTGCCTCCGGCGTCTTCGCCCGGCGGCTCGTCCGCGCACCGGCACGGGCCGCCACCCGCCGCTGGCAGCCCCGCGGCACCGTCCTCGTCACCGGTGGTACGGGTGCGCTGGGCGGGCACGTCGCCCGCTGGCTGGCCCGCGGCGGCGCCGAACACCTCGTCCTCACCAGTCGCCGGGGCGCGGACGCCCCGGGCGCCGCCGCCCTGCGCGACGAGCTGGAAGCCCTCGGCGCCCGCGTCACGCTCGCCGCCTGCGACGTGGCCGACCACGACGCCGTGGCGGCCCTGCTCGCCGAGCACACCTTCACCGCCGTCGTGCACGCCGCCGGAGTCGCCGACGCCGGCGCGGTGGACGCCACCACCCCGGACGCCTTCGCCGCCGCGCTCGCGGCCAAGGCGGGCGGCGCGGCGCACCTGGACGAGCTGCTGGGCGATCAGGAACTCGACGCCTTCGTCCTCTTCTCCTCCGTCTCCGGCGTCTGGGGCAGCGGCGGCCAGGCCGCCTACGCCGCCGGCAACGCCTTCCTCGACGCTCTCGCCCGGCAGCGCCGCGACCGCGGCCTCACCGCGACCGCCGTCTCCTGGGGCCCCTGGGCCGACGGCGGCATGGTCGAGGACGGCGACGACGAGGAGCGGCTGCGCCGCCGCGGCCTGCGCGCGATGACCCCCGCGTCGGCGATCACCGCCCTGCAGCACGCGCTCGACCGACACGAGACCCTGCTGACCGTGGCCGACGTGGACTGGCCGCGCTTCATCGTGCCGTTCACGCTCGCCCGGCCCAGCCCGCTGCTCGGCGACCTGCCCGAGGTGCGGGCGACGCTCGCCGAGGACACCCCCGGGGCGGGCCACGGCTCCGGGGCGCTCGCCGAGAGCCTCGCCCGGCTGTCGCACGAGGACCGTGCACGCGCCCTCGTGGACCTCGTACGCACGCACGCCGCCGCCGTCCTCGGCCACCGCGGAGCGGGCGCCGTCGAGACCGACCGGCCCTTCCGGGACCTCGGCTTCGACTCCCTGACCGCGGTGGAACTCCGCAACCGGATCAACGAGGCCACCGGCCTGGCGCTGCCCACGACCCTGGTCTTCGACCACCCGACGGCCGCGGACCTGGCCGCCCACCTGCTCGCCGAACTCACCGGCGGCCAGGACGAGAAGGCCACGGACGCGGCGGCCGCCGCGGTGACGGCCGAGCCGATCGCCATCATCGGCATGGCCTGCCGCTACCCCGGCGGCGTGCGCTCGCCCGAGGACCTGTGGGAGCTGGTCGCCTCCGGCCGCGACGCGATCTCCCGCTTCCCCGACAACCGCGGCTGGGACGTCGAGCAGCTGTACCACCCGGACCCCGATCACCCCGGCACCACGTACACCACCCAGGGCGGATTCCTGCACGACGCGGACGAGTTCGACCCCGCGGTCTTCGGGATCAGCCCCCGCGAGGCCGTCGCCATGGACCCGCAGCAGCGCCTGTTGCTGGAGACCACCTGGGAGGTCTTCGAGCGCGCCGGGATCGCCCCCCACACGATGCGCTCCACCGCCACGGGCGTCTTCGTCGGCTCCGGCTACCAGGACTACACCGGCCGCCCCCTCAAGGTGCCCGACGGCGTCGAGGGCTACATCCCCAGCGGCAACGCGGCCAGCGTGATCTCCGGACGGCTCTCCTACTCCTTCGGACTGCAAGGTCCCTCGGTCACCGTCGACACGGCGTGCTCGTCCTCGCTGACCGCTCTCCACCTCGCCGTGCAGGCGCTGCGGGGCGGCGAATGCTCCATGGCACTGGCCGGCGGCGTGATGGTGATGGCCGGACCGTCCGCCTTCACGATGTCGAGCCGGCAGCGCGCGCTGTCCGCCGACGGCCGCTGCAAGGCGTTCTCCGCGTCCGCCGACGGCACCGGATTCGCCGAGGGCGTGGGCCTGGTCCTGGTGGAGCGGCTGTCCGACGCCGTGCGCAACGGGCACGAGGTCCTGGCCGTCGTACGGGGCAGCGCGGTCAACCAGGACGGCGCGTCCAACGGCCTGACCGCGCCCAACGGCAAGGCGCAGCAGCAGGTCATCCGGCAGGCGCTGGCCGACGCCCGGCTCGCCCCGGACGAGGTGGACGCCGTGGAGGCCCACGGCACCGGAACCCGGCTCGGCGACCCGATCGAGGCACAGGCGCTGCTCGCCACGTACGGCAAGGAGCGTTCCGAGGGCCGACCGCTGTGGCTGGGGTCGCTGAAGTCCAACATCGGCCACGCGCAGGCGGCCGCGGGCGTCGGCGGCGTCATCAAGATGGTGATGGCCCTCCGCAACGGCGTCCTGCCGCGGACGCTGCACATCGACGAGCCGACCCCGGACGTCGACTGGTCCGGCGGGAACGTGCGCCTGCTCACCGAGCAGACCGCCTGGCCCGACCGGGACAGGCCACGGCGTGCGGCCGTCTCCTCCTTCGGGATGAGCGGCACCAACGTGCACACCGTCATCGAGCAGGCACCGGAGACGGCGCCCACCGTGCAGGGCGTCCCGGCTCTGAAGGCCGCGCCGATCACCGAGGGCGAGCCTGCCCCGATGGCCGCGTCCGCCGCGGAGGGCGACCCGGCCCCGAAGACCCAGCCCACCGCCGGGGTCGAGCCGCCGACGCGTACCGCGCCCGCCGCCCAAGGCGTGCAGCCCCCCGCGGCCCGGGACACGACCGACGCCTCGCCCCCGGACGTGTACCCGTGGGCGCTGTCGGCGAAGACCGCCCGGTCCCTGCGCGAGCAGGCCCGCCGGCTGCTGCACCACCTCGACCGCGCCGAAGGGCTCTCCCTGCCCGACGTCGGCCGCGCCCTTCTCACCACGCGGACGCAGTTGGAGCAGCGAGCCGTGGTGGTCGGCCGGGACCGCCACGAGCTGCGGGCCGGGCTCGCGGCGCTCGCCGACGGCGCACCCGCGGACGCCGTGGTCCAGGGCACCGCCGCGGCCTCCGGCAAGGTCGCCTTCGTCTTTCCCGGCCACGGCTCGCAGTGGGCCGGGATGGCCCGCGAACTGCTGGACACCTCACCGGTCTTCGCCGAGCAGGCGAAGGCCTGCGCCGAGGCGTTCGCCCCGTATCTCGACTGGCCACTGCTCGACGTCCTGCGTGCCGAGCCCGACGCGCCGGACGTGGCCGAGGTGGAGGTCGCCCAGCCCGCGCTGTTCACGGTGATGGTGTCGCTGGCCGCCCTGTGGCGCTCCTACGGTGTGACGCCCGCCGCCGTCGTCGGCCACTCGCAGGGCGAGGTCGCCGCCGCGTACGTCGCGGGGGCGCTGACCCTGGACGACGCGGCCCGGATCGTGGCCCTGCGCAGCCGCTCGCTGACCAGGCTCATCGGCAAGGGCGCCATGCTCGCGGTCGCCATGCCCGCCGACCGGGTGCGCGCGAGGCTGGAGAAGTACGGGGACCGGCTGTCGGTCGCCGCCGTGAACGGGCCCGCCGCCCTGACCGTCTCCGGGGAGCCCGACGCGGTCGACGAACTCCTGGCGGAACTCGAAGCCGAGGGCGTGCGCGTGCGCAAGGTCCGCGGCGCCACCGGCGCCGGGCACTCCACCCAGGTCGAGAGCCTGCGCCCCGAACTGCTCGACCTGCTGGCCCCGGTCGCGCCGGGCCCGGCGGACATCCCCTTCTACTCCACGGTGACCGGCACCGTACTGGACACCGGCGCCCTGGACGCCGAGTACTGGTACCGCAACGCGCGGCACACGGTGGAGTTCGAGCGGACCGTACGGGCGCTGCTGGCCGACGGGCACGGGGTGTTCGTCGAGTGCAGCGCGCACCCGCTGCTGGCCGGCTCGGTGCAGGAGACCGCGGAGGAGGCCGGCGCCGACGCCGTGACCTGTGCCTCACTGCGCAGGGACCAGGGCGGCATGGACCGTTTCCTGCGCTCCGTGTCCGAACTGCACGTGAGCGGCGTACACGTCGACTTGACGGTCCCCTTCGCCGGGCGTCCGCCACGGCGCGTGGACCTGCCGACGTACGCGTTCCAGCGGCAGAGGTACTGGCTGGAGAACGCCGACCCGGCGCCCGCGGGCACCGATCCGGTCGAGGCCGGGTTCTGGGAGCTGGTGGAGAACACCGACCTGTCCGGGCTCGCCGACGAACTCGGCGCGGACGACGCCGGACTCGTCGGCCCGGCACTGCCGGTGCTGTCCGCCTGGCGTCGGCGCAGCCGCGAGAAGTCCACGGTGGACGGCTGGCGCTACCGCGTCACCTTCCGGCGGCTGACCGACGACCCGGCCCCCGGCCTGGACGGTCTGTGGCTCGCCGTCCTGCCCGCCGGGCTGGCGGACGAGCAGTGGGCGCCCTGCGTCGTCGGTGTGCTCGGCGCCCATGGCGCCAAGGTGCGCGTCGTCGAACTCCCCGTCGACTGCGACCGGTCGCAGGCCGCGAAGCGGCTCGCCGAGGAACTCGGCGGCGAACAGCCCGCCGGTGTCCTGTCGATGCTCGGCCTCGCCCCCGGCCGCCACCCGGCCCACCCGACGCTGTCCGCGAGCCTCGCCACGACCGTCACCCTGCTCCAGGCGCTGGGCGACGCGGACGTCCGGGCACCGCTGTGGTGTGCGACCCGCGGAGCCGTGTCCACCGGACCCGCCGACCCGCTGCGCGACGCCGACCAGGCACAGCTCTGGGGCCTGGGCGTCGTCGCCGCGCTGGAACTGCCCCGGCGCTGGGGCGGTCTCGTGGACCTGCCCGAGAAGCTGGACGAGCACGCGCTGCGCCGCCTGGCCGCGGTGCTGGCCCGGCACGACGAGGATCAGCTCGCCGTACGCGCCGACGGCGTGTACGGCCGGCGCATGGTGCGGGCACGGCCCGCCGACGCTCAGCCCGCGACACCGTGGCGGCCTCGCGGGACCGTCCTGGTCACCGGCGGAACCGGCGGCGTGGGCCGGCACCTGGCCCGTTGGCTGGCCGGCGCGGGCGCACAGCATCTGGTGCTCACCAGCAGGAGCGGCCCCGACGCACCCGGTGCGCGGGAGCTGCACGCGGAGCTGACCGCCCTGGGCGTCGAAGTCACCATTGCCGCCTGCGACATGGCCGACCGCGACGCGGTCGCGCGGCTGCTCACCGGCATCGAGTCCCGGCACCCGCTCACCGCGGTGCTGCACGCCGCCGGTACGGCACGGTCGTCCGTGCTGGCCGACGCCGGTCTCGACGAGTTCGCCGAGGCCGCGGCCGCCAAGGTCACCGGCGCCGTCCACCTGGACGAACTGCTCGACGGCCGTGAGCTGGACGCGTTCGTCCTCTTCGCCTCCGGGGCCGGCGTCTGGGGCAGCGGCGGGCAGGCCTCCTACGCCTGCGCCAACGCCTTCCTCGACGCCCTGGCACTGCGCAGGCGGGCCCGCGGCCTGACCGCCACCTCGGTCGCCTGGGGCGGCTGGGCGGGCGGCGGCATGGTCGACGACGCGGTGCAGGAGCGGGGCGAGCGGCGGGGCCTGGGCGTCATGGCCCCCGAGCTTGCGATCTCCGCCCTGCGCCAGGCCGTCGACCACGACGAGGCGGCCCTCGTCGTCGCCCCGGTCGACTGGGAGAAGTTCCTGCCCGCCTTCACCGTGGGACGGCCCAGCCCGCTGCTCGCCGAACTGCCCGACGTACAGCGGCTCCTGGAGACCGAACGGTCCGCCGGCGAGGAGACCGGCGCCGGAGCGGAGCTGGCGGCCGAGCTCGCCGGACTCGCCCCGGCCGAGCAGGAGGAGCGGCTGCTGGAGCACGTCCGCTCCCAGAGCGCCGTGGTCCTCGGTCACGCGTCGGCCGAGGACGTGCTGCCCAGCGCGCACTTCCTGGAGCTCGGCTTCGACTCGCTCACCGCGATCGACCTGCGCCGGCGCCTGTCGGCGGCGACCGGTGTGCGCCTGCCCGCCGGACTGGCCTTCGACCATCCCACGCCCGCCAGGCTCGCCAAGCACCTGGTGACGCGGCTCCGGGACGCCCGCCACGGCACGGAGGAGGAGCGGCCCGCCGACATGCTGGTCCAGCTCTACCGGCACGCGAGCGAGAACGGGACGGCCGGCGAGGCCATGGGGATGCTGATGGAGGCGGCCCGCTTCCGGCCCTCGTTCGCGCGGCCCGAGGAGCTGACCCGGCGGCCCGCGCCGGTGCGCCTGTCGCAGGGCGACCGTCCCTACGCGCTGCTGTGCTTCTCCCCGTACGTCGTACCGGCCGGGGCGCACCAGTACGCGCGGTTCGCCGCCCCCTTCCGCGACCGGCTGGACGTGTGGGCGCTGGTCAACCCGGGCTACGAGCAGGGCGAGCCGGTCCCGTCCGATCCGGACGCCGTGTTCCGCCTGCACGCGCAGACCGTACGGGAGTGCGCCGCCGGAAAGCCGGTCGTCCTGCTCGGCTACTCCTCGGGCGGCTGGATCGCCCACGGAGTGGCGGCGCACCTGGAGGCCATGGGCGAGCAGCCGGCGGCCGTGGTCATGGTCGACAGCTTCAGCCGGCAGGTCCCCTTCGACCACCAGGTGCTGGGCGCGATGGCCCAGGCGCAGTCGCAGCGCCTGGACTTCATGAGGTCCGGCGGCGAACAGCTCACCGCGATGGGCCGCTACATGAGCCTGTTCGACGACTGGGCCGCGCCGTGGATCGCCGCGCCGACCCTGCTCGTACGGGCGAGCGAGCCCGTGCCGGCCGGGGACGGTGACGGCGCCGGGCGCGCGGCACCGCCCGAGCACGTGGACACGACCGTCGAAGTGACTGGAAACCACTACTCGATGCTGGAGGACCACGCGGGCACCACCGCGGCGGCGGTGGATTCCTGGCTCGCGGACGTCGTCACCGACGCGTCCGGCCCCGCCGCACCTTGAACACGCAACGACCGCATGACCGGCCCTGCCGCACCTTGAGGACGCAACGACCGCATGACCGGCCCTGCCGCGCCTTGAGGACGCAACGACCGCATGACCGGCCCGCGACCACCCGCGGGCGGCTCCGACCCGGACCGAGCAGATGTGGGGGAGAAACCATGACGAAGGCTCTCTACGAGATAGGCGAGACCCCGCCCCTGGGTGAGGTCCCGCGGCAGATGTACGCCTCGGTGATCCGCCAGAACCGCTTCGGCGAGCCGAAGCAGGCTTTCCGCACCGAGGTCGTCGACACCCCGGCCGTGGGCCGGGGCCAGGTGCTGGTCTATGTGATGGCCGCCGGTATCAACTACAACAATGTGTGGTCCTCGCTGGGCGCGCCGGTCGATGTCATCGGGATGCGGCAGCGTCAGGGCCAGCCCGAGGACTTCCACATCGGAGGCTCGGAGGCCTCCGGTGTGGTGTGGGCGGTCGGTGAAGGCGTCCGCAGTGTCGAGGTGGGCGACCATGTGCTGCTCACCAGCGGCCAGTGGGACGAGGCCGCCGCGGACATCCGGTTGGGCACTGACCCGTTGGTCTCGGAGAGCATCAAGGCCTGGGGGTACGAGACCAACTACGGCTCCTTCGCGCAGTTCTGCCGCGTCGACGAGTACCAGTGCCACCCCAAGCCCGCCCATCTGTCGTGGGAGGAGTCGGCGGCCTTTCTGCTCACCGGGCCCACCGCCTACCGGCAGTTGTTCGGCTGGCAGGGCAACACGGTCCGCCCCGGCGACCCCGTGCTGATCTGGGGCGGTGCGGGCGGTCTGGGCTCGATGGCCATCCAGCTCGTCAGGCTGGCCGGCGGCATCCCGATCGCCGTGGTCTCCAGCGAGGACCGCTCCGCGTACTGCCGCGGCCTCGGGGCGGCGGGCACCATCAACCGCCGCGACTTCGACCACTGGGGCCGGCTGCCCGACGTCGGGGACGTCGAGGCGTCGGCGCGGTTCCTGCGCGGCGCCCGCGGGGTCGGCAAGAAGGTCTGGGAGATCCTCGGCGAGCGCAGGTCCCCGCGGATCGTGCTGGAGCACAGCGGCCAGGACACCCTGCCGACCTCGATGTACCTGTGCGACAACGCCGGCATGGTGGTGATCTGCGGCGGCACCTCCGGCTACAACGGAGACGTCGACCTGCGCCACCTGTGGATGCGCTCCAAGCGCCTCCAGGGCTCGCACTACGCCGACACCCGCCAGTGCCGCGAGGTCATCAACCTCGTCGGCGCCGGAATGCTCGACCCCTGTCTGTCCGTCTGCGACGGATTCCAGGACATCGGGCGCATGCACCAGATGATGCACGACAACGCGCACCCCTCCGGGAACATGGCCGTCCTCGTGAACGCGCCCCGGCGCGGCGAGATCGCGCTCGAACTCGCCGCCGCCTGACCGTCCCGTCGTACGAACCCCCCATTCACAAGCGCAAGGAGAGTCATGCCCGAGCCCACCGCCGACGCGCCCGCCGTCCCCAAGGCCCGCAGCTGCCCGTTCCTGCCGCCGGACGGCCTCGACGGCATCCGGACGGCCGCCCCGGTGGCCCGGGCCACCTTCACCAGCGGCCACGAGGCGTGGCTGGTGACCGGTTACGAGGAGGTGCGTGCCCTGCTGCGCGACCCCTCGTTCAGCGTTCAGGTGCCCCACGCCCTGCACACCCAGGACGGCGTCGTCACCGAGAAGCCCGGCCGCGGCAGCCTGCTGTGGCAGGACGAGCCGGAGCACACGTCGGACCGGAAGCTGCTCGTCAAGGAGTTCACCGTCCGGCGCATGCAGGCGCTCCGGCCGAACATCCAGCGCATCGTCGACGAGCACCTCGACGCCATCGAGGCGCAGGGCGGCCCGGTCGACCTGGTGAAGGCCTTCGCCAACCCGGTGCCGTCCATGGTGATCTCCGACCTGTTCGGTGTCCCGGCCGAGCGGCGGGCGGAGTTCCAGGACATCGCCGAGGCGATGATGCGGGTCGACCAGGACGCCGCTGCCACCGAGGCCGCCGGCATGCGCCTGGGCGGGCTGCTCTACCAGCTCGTCCAGGAGCGCCGGGCCGACCCCGGGGAGGACCTGATCTCGGCGCTGATCACCACCGAGGACCCCGAGGGCGTCGTCGACGACATGTTCCTCATGAACGCGGCCGGCACCCTGCTGATAGCGGCCCACGACACCACCGCCTGCATGATCGGCCTCGGTGCGGCGCTGTTGCTGGACCGCCCCGACCAGCTGGCGCTGCTGCGCGAGGACCCGTCGCTGATCGGCAACGCGGTCGAGGAACTGCTGCGTTACCTGACCATCGGCCAGTTCGGCGGCGAGCGCGTCGCCACCCGGGACGTGGAGCTCGGCGGCGTGCGCATCGCAGAGGGCGAGCAGGTCGTCGCACACGTCCTCGCTGCCGACTTCGACCCCGCCTTCGTGGAGGAGCCGGAGCGGTTCGACATCACCCGCCGCCCCGCCCCGCATCTGGCCTTCGGCTTCGGCGCGCACCAGTGCATCGGGCAGCAACTCGCCCGGATCGAGCTGCAGATCGTCTTCGAGACCCTGTTCCGCCGTTTCCCGACCCTGCGCCTGGCCAAGCCGGTCGAGGAGCTCCGCTTCCGCAGCGACATGGTCTTCTACGGCGTGCACGAGCTGCCCGTCACCTGGTGACCTGAAGCCGCCCGCCGCAGGGCACGGACCGACGCAACGGCGGCCCTGTCCCCGGGCGGCCGGCACGCAGTCCCGTTCACCGAGGCCGCCGTCACCGAACACGGCGGCGGCGGCCTCGCCGACGGACCGGAACCCGTGTCCCACAGCCCATCAGGTACCGGTGAAGCACCGCACTGCCGATGGTTCGAGAATCCGATGTACGAGAGGCAGCCACCCCATGCGCATCACCATCGACCGCGACCGGTGCATCGGCTCCGGCCAGTGCGTCATGACCGCACCCGGCGTCTTCACCCAGGACGACGACGCGCTGGTCGCCCTGGTCCCGGGACACGAGGACGGGGCGGGGGACCCGCGTGTGCACGACGTCCCCCCGGCCTGTCCGGTACAGGCGGTCGCGATCCACGAGGACTGAGCGGCATCGCATCCCGGGGACAGGGACCTCGGGGGGCCGCCTGACGAGGCGGAGCGTGGATCCCTCACACCCGTCGCCCGGAGGCGCGCCCGCCCCGTCCTGGGCCTCGTCCCGGAAGCACGTCCTCGGCACCTTGGCTCAGCAGTTCGTGGAGCAGCGGGGTCGCGGGCAGCGCCGGGTGAAGATACACACGCTCGCGGCGTTGTTCGACGGCGGCCAGCAGCTTCCGGAAGGTGGTCCGCGCATCCTCGGTCCGCCCGCTGTGATGCTGTGCCTGGCCCAGCAGACCCAGGTGGAGCGGGTGGCGCAAGTACGTCCTGGACTGGCCCAGTTCAGCCAGAGAGGTGTGCATGAGGGCGAGGCCGCCGTCGTGATGTCCGGTGTGTGCCAGGCCCCACCCTTGGACGACGCCCAGCATCGCCTTCCAGTAGAGCAGTCCGTGTTCGCCCGCGACGCGGATGCCCTCGGCGCTCGAGGCGAGCGCGGTGCGGGTGTCACCCTCCCAGGCGGCCACGACCCCGTCCACGTACAGGGCGAAGGAGCGGTCGGACGGCCTGCTTTCGTACCGGGTGAGGCTCAACAGCTCACGTCTGCGCGTGCCGGCGGTCTGCCGGTGACCGAGGAGCCAGTGGGTGAAGGTGTCGTAGGAGCGGCAGGAGACGCGGGGGTCGTGCTGGAAGGTTCGCGCCAGAGTGTGATCGTCCTTGGCGAAACGATCCGCTATCTCGACGCCGCGCTCCAGTTCGGCGAGGGCCCGCGGGAGGGTTCCGCGCACATGCAGCACGATGCCTTCGCCGTACGCCGCACCGAGCGCCGCCACGGGCTCCCAGGTCTGGCGCGAGATGTCCCGCAGCAGGCCGGAGAACTGACGCGAGGCGTCGTAGCGGCCGGTGACCAGGTGTGCCGTGCACAGGGCCCAGAGCACCGACGGGTCCTCGGCGGCATGAGCGGCCGTGCTGAGGGCGCGGCCGCGCGTCAGTGCCGTCTCGGCCTCGGGGTGGCCGTAGCCGCGTGTGGTGGCGAGCACCTGGCCGAGCTGGATGTGCAGGTCCTGTTCCAGCCTCCTGGTGGCGGGATCGTCCGGCGGCAGGAAGCCGACCAGCTGCACGGCGCGACGCAGCCAGATCTCCAACTGCTCGTACGCCATGGACTGTTCGGCGTGTTCCGCGGCGAGCAGCAGCCGCGGCAGCACCTCGGCGGCGGGCAGCGCACTCTTGGCGTGCCAGCTGTGATGCGCCACCCGCTCGATCTCCTCGTCGCCCACCTGCCCGCGTCTGCGCGCGCACAGCGCGTCGGCGACCCTGGCGTGCAGACGGTGGCGGTCCTCGCGGGGCAGCTCGTCGACGAGCGTCTCCTGGACCAGGGCGTGGGCGAAGTGCAGCCGCCCCGGATGGTGCGGGTCCTCCCCGAGCAGGCCGGCCCGGATGGCCGACTCGAGGCCCGCGGCGACCGGTTCGTCCTCGGTCGCGGTCCGGTGCAGGAGGTCGGTGTCCACCTCGGCGCCGATGACGGCGCACAGGTGCAGCACCCGCAGGACCGGCTCGGGCAGCGCGGCGAACCGCTGGTGCAGCGCCTCGCGTACTCCGGTGGGAATGTGGGCCAGGAGCGTGTCGACCGCGTCCGGGCGACGGAGCCCCCGCGCATCGTCCACGAGGGAGAGGAGCTGGATCACCGAGTACGGGTTGCCTTCGCTGCGCCGGTGCAACACCTCGACGACCTTCGGGTCCACACCAGGGCCCGCGTGTGCCTCGACGAGGGCCCCGACGGCCTGCAGGGAGAGCCCGCCGAGCCGCAGTGTCTCGGTCCTGGGGCCGCGCAGCACCTCGGAGACCATCCGGCGCAGGGTCGCGTCCGACTGGGCCTCGAACGCCCGCGCCGTGAGCACGATGCTGATGGGATGGCCCTGGCAGCGGGTGCTCAGCAGCCTGAGCAGGTCGAGGGAGGCGGTGTCCGCCCATTGCAGATCCTCGAGGAGCAGTACGAGCGGCTGCTGCGCGGCGAGGGTGAGCAGTACCTCGCAGACCGCGTCATGGGCGAGGAAGCGGGCCTGGGACCAGTCGGTGGCCCATCCCGGCCCCCCGGTCCGGGCCGGCGACCGCTCGGGCATCAGCGGGGCGAGCAGGGCGCCGAACGGTTCGGTCGCCTCGCGGAAGGCATCCGGCCGGGTCGCGGACAGCCGCCGCAGGATCTGCGTCCACAGCCAGTAGGCGGGCACGCCCTCGCCGGGGAAGCAGTGGCTCCAGAGCACTTCGAGCCTGGAGCCCTTCTCGTGCGGGTCCATGCTCTCCAGACGTGCCGCGAGTTCGAGCAGCAGACGGGTCTTTCCGACTCCTGGGGGGCCGAGGACACCGGCCACATGGCCGTGGCCCACGACGGCGCTCGCGGCGGCGGTCGTCAGTCGGTCGAGTTCCTGGCCACGGCCGGTGAACGGCGAGGGGGCAGGAGCCCACTCCGACTCGAACTCCGGGGACTCCCCGGCTTCCCGGGCGGCGGCCGGCTCGTGTTCCGGTCCGGGTACGGGCCGCGGCCGGGACGACCCGGACCGCGCATCGGCGGCGTCCGCCCGCGAGCCCGGTGGCCCATCGGTTCGCTCGCTCGGTTGCGCGTCGGTGCCTGCGATCCCCTCGCGTTCGACGGCCGTGCCGGACCCGTCCGGCCCGCCGGGTGTCACCGCCGTGCCGTATTCCCGGACCGTGACGGCCGTTCCGCCGGTCCGGGGGCCCCGGAAGTCCTTCAGGTCCTCGGAGTTCCGTACTCCGACGTCGCCGGTCTCGTCCATCACCGGCGGGGCGTACGACGTGGATTCGGGCGGTGGGGGGAACAGTTGCTTGGAGGGGGCGCTCGCTCCCGGTTCCTGGCGCAGGATCGCGCCTCTGACCCGGCGCAGTTCGGCCGCGGTGTCCACGCCGAACTCCTCGACCAGATGACTGCGTGTCCGCTCGTACACCTCGAGCGCCTCGGCCTGCCGCCCGAGCCGGGACAGTGCCGTCATGAGGTGGCCGACCAGCCGCTCCCGGGTGGGATGACGGCGCGCCTCCCCGTCCAGATCGGCGGCCACCTCCTCGGCCGCGCCGAGAACCAGGCGTGCCTCGGCGCGGGACTCGACGGCGGTGAGCCGGATCTGTTCGAGTCGGGCGCACTCGTCGCTGAGCGGCGGATGGCCGTCGAACTCCGCGTACGGCGAGCCGCGCCACAGTCCCAGGGCCTCGGTGAGCCGTGCCTGCGCGGCACCCGGATCGCGCTGCTCCAGCAGCCGCCGTCCGTCGGTGACCAGACGCTCGAAGCGGCAGGCGTCGACCTGTTCGGGATCGAGATCGAGGACGTAGCCCGGTGTCCGATGGCGCAGCACCGAAATTTGGCCTGTTCCCGTCTTTGCGCGCAGGGACCGTCGCAGATGGGAGACGTGGCTCTGGAGTGCGGCGACGGCGTGCCGGGGTGCTTGGTCGCTCCACAGTTCCTCGATGAGCAGTTCGGTGGGCACCACGCGGCCGAGGCGGATGAGCAGCAGGGCGAGCAGGGTGCGCCGGCGTGGCGGGCCGAGCGGCAGGTCATGCCCGTCGTGTCGCGCCGACATGGGCCCCAGAACGCTCAGGAGGAGCTCGGCCTGGCCGGCCGTCCGGGGTGACATGTCTGCGGGCGGAAGTAAAGGCATGAACGGTCCCCATCGCGCTTGCGGATATGACTGACGCACGGTTCGAGCTGGCTGGTCTTACACCATCTTCTGTGGATCCTGACATGGCGAACGACGCCCTCCAAGCCGGAGAAGGTTCCATCGGCAAGAAAGCGCCAGGTGTCCGGCAAGGATTTCGACAAGGGGCCGGAAAACGACGGCGGGTGGCGGCAAGGTGCCGTCAGCGGCTCGACCAGAACTCCGCAAGGGTCGTGGCGCACGATGTTGAGTCACCGCTGGTCCCAGGGCCGATGACGCCCCTGCTGACAGCCGTCACGGCCGTTCGCCAGCGTCCGGGTTTATTTCGCTCAAGTTTCCTGATGGGGGCCTCTCTTGCTGAGTCAAGCACCTGCAACTCCGGGCCTGTGCATGGCGAGCCTCGATAAAACCTTGACCATCCAGCAGGCGAACCAGGAGTTCTTCAGACAGTTCAACGGGTCGTCCGAGGACATCTGCGGTCGCAATTTCCGTGACGTCGTGCACCCGAGCGTGCAGAAGCCGTTGATACGTCAATTATTGAAATTGCTGGAAGGGAAACACCAGAGATTCGTCACACCCGTCATCGCCGTGGGGCCCGGCGCGCAGTCCGCCTTCACCGTTCCTCTCACCGCGGTCGCGGTGCGCGGCGTCCTGCCGGACACGACCGCGATCCTGGTGATGATGCCCACGGCAGGGGACGCCGAGCAGACGCCTGTGGTGACCAGGGACAAGAAGATCCTCTCCGCGATGGACGCGCGGATCCTCGAAGGGATCGCCGCCGGCGTCTCCACCGTCCCCCTGGCGGCAAGGCTCTACCTCAGCCGGCAGGGCGTCGAGTACCACGTGACCTGCCTGCTGCGGAAGTTGAAGGTGCCCAACCGTGCCGCGCTGGTCTCCCGTGCCTACTCACTGGGCGTGCTCAAGGTCGGCACCTGGCCGCCCCAGGTCGTGGACGACTTCGTGAAGTGAGCGGGTGCCCGGCACAGAGCTCGCGCCGGGCGCCCGCACGCCCGGTTGACGAGCACCTCGTCGGCGCTTACCACAGGTTACGGCTCGCCGTACGGCCCGAACCGGCCGCGTTCCGCCCTCTGTCGCCCGGCCCGGCGGACGCCTGAAGGCGTGCGTGAGTGCGGTCCGCGATCGGGAGAAGGCCGTACCGTATCGCCCTCTTCCGGGCGCGAGCGACCGAACCTCCAGGCTCGGCCTTCGCAGGATCAGCTCAACTGATCCTTTTTTCCTGGCACTTGCCCGGTTTCCGCGCGGTTTGCCGCACCCAGGCCGGTCCGGTCGGCCTTCCGATTCCTCCTTCCTTTCTTTTTTCTTCCCTCTTTCCGAAGCTCAGGAGACACAGCGTGATTGCACACCAGCCCCTGTCGCGCCGCCGCATGCTGGGCCTGGCGGCCTTGGGGGCCGCCGCGCTCGCGGGGCAGACCACCATCACCGCCGCCCCCCGGGCGGCCGCTGCCACCGCAGCCGGTGCTTCCGGCGGCACGTTCGTCCCCGCCGTCGTGGTCGGCACCGGTTACGGTGCGGCCGTCACGGCCCTGCGGCTCGGCGAGGCTGGGGTCCCCACCCTGATGCTGGAGATGGGGCAGTTGTGGAACCAGCCCGGTCCGGACGGCGAGGTGTTCTCCGGAATGCTCAAGCCCGACAAGCGTTCCAGCTGGTTCAAGACCCGTACCGAGGCCCCGCTCGGCTCCTTCCTGTGGCTCGACCTGGCCAACCGGGACATCGAGCCCTACGCAGGTGTACTGGACCGGGTCAACTTCGACCAGATGTCCGTGTACGTGGGACGCGGTGTCGGCGGCGGCTCGCTCGTCAACGGCGGCATGGCGGTCACACCCCGGCGCTCGTACTTCGAGGAGGTGCTGCCCCAGGTCGACGCCGACGAGATGTACAGCAAGTACTTCCCCCGCGCGAACTCCACGCTCCGGGTCAACACCATCGACAAGAGCTGGTTCGAGCAGACCGACTGGTACGGGTTCGCGCGTGTCTCGCGCGGGCAGGCCTCGAACGCCGGTCTGAGCACCACCTTCGTGCCCAACGTCTACGACTGGGACTACATGCGCCGTGAGGCGGACGGCGCGGTGCCCAGGTCCGCGCTGGCCGGCGAGGTCATCTACGGCAACAACCACGGCAAGGCCTCACTCGACAAGAGCTACCTGGCGGCCGCCCTGGGCACCGGCAACGTCACCATCGAGACCTTGCACCAGGTCAGGACAATCCGCCGGCAGAACGACGGCACGTATCTGCTGACCGTCGAACAGAGGGACACCGGCGGCAAGTTGCTCGCGACCAAGGAGGTCGCCTGCCGCCACCTCTTCCTCGGCGCCGGAAGCCTCGGCTCGACCGAACTGCTGCTGCGCGCCCGGGACACCGGCACCCTCCCCGACCTCAGCCCCGAGGTCGGCGCGGGCTGGGGCCCCAACGGCAACATCATGACCGCCCGCGCCAACCACATATGGAACCCCACGGGCACCAAGCAGTCGTCGATCCCCGCCCTCGGCATCGACGACTGGGACAACCCGAACGCCCCCGTCTTCGCCGAGATCGCCCCCCTGCCGGCGGGTGTCGAGACCTGGGTCAGCCTCTACCTGGCCATCACCAAGAACCCGGAGCGCGGCGCCTTCGTCTACGACGCCGCCAAGGACCGGGCGGACCTGCGGTGGACCCGAGACCAGAACGCGCCCGCGGTCGCAGCCGCGAAGTCGCTGTTCGACCGCATCAACCAGGCCAACGCCACCATCTACCGGTACGACCTCTTCGGCAAGCAGATCAAGGCCTTCGCCGACGACTTCTGCTACCACCCGCTCGGCGGCTGCGTCCTCGGCAAGGCCACCGACAACTACGGCCGCGTCGCCGGCTACAAGAACCTCTACGTGACCGACGGCTCGCTCATCCCCGGCAGCATCGGCGTCAACCCGTTCGTGACCATCACGGCGCTGGCGGAGCGCAACGTCGAGCGCATCATCAAGGAGGACGTCGCGGCTTCCTGACCAGGGGCGGGGCGGCGCCCGGCCGCCCCGACCCTTCCGGTGAACGCCCAGCTACGGTGGGCGGTCGAACCCTAACCGAAAGGAACGACGTCGTGAACTCCCCGCTCGCCGAGGACAACCGCCTCTGGATCCGCAGGTTCCACCCCCGCCCCGACAGCCGCGTCCGGCTGGTCTGCCTGCCCCACGCGGGCGGTTCCGCCAGCTTCTACTTCCCCATGTCCCGGTCCATGCCCGACAGCGTCGAGGTGCTGTGCGTGCAGTACCCCGGACGCCAGGACCGCCGCAGCGAACCGCTCCTGGACTCCGTACCGGCGCTCGCCGACAAGATCTACGACGTCCTGCGGCCCTGGACCGACCGGCCCATCGCCCTGTTCGGCCACAGCATGGGCGCCTCCCTCGCCTACGAGATCACCCGACGTCTGGAACAGGAGCAGGGCGTCGTGCCGGCCGCCCTCGTCGCCTCCGGCCGCCGTGCCCCGTCCGCGCACCGCGACGAGACCGTCCACCTGCGCGACGACGACGGTCTCGTCGCCGAGATGCGCGGCCTCAGCGGCACCAACCCCCAACTGCTGGGCGACGAGGAAGTCCTGCGCATGATCCTCCCGGCCATCCGGGCGGACTACCGCGCGGCCGAGACCTACGTCTGGGAACCCGGGCCGCCCCTGCGCTGCCCCGTGACCTGCCTCGTCGGCGACGACGACCCGAAGGTCACCGTGGAGGAGGCCGCCGCCTGGTCCGGGCACACCGACGGCCCCTTCACGTTGAAGGTCTTCCCCGGCGGCCACTTCTTCCTGGCCCAGCACCAGAAGGAAATCGTCCGCCTCATGACCGCCCAGCTGGAGGTGTCCGCCCGGGCATGAGGGGACCGGCCGGCCTGATCTGGTACCGCTCCGGGGTGAATGATCTATCCGGGACTCCGCAGTAAGGCACTCGCCTTTTTGGGCTGCCCGGACACCGCCGACGCCCTGAATGCGGCCGTTGCCGGATGGGACGCGGACGAGCTCCAAAAGGCGGCGGCGGACGCGGACATCGTCCTGGCAAAGGTACGGTCCCTGGAGGAATTCCTCACCCAACCGCAGTACGCCGATGTGCCGGCCGACCTCCCGCTGATCGACATCGAGAAGATCGGGGGCAGCGCGCCTGTGCCCCTCGCGGACAGCGCGCGACAGCCGCTCGACGGCATCCGGGCGCTCGGCATGGGCCACGTCATCGCCGGCTCGGCGATGGGGCGCGACCTGGCCCCCTTCGGCGCGGACGTGCTGAACGTCTGGCGTCCCGACGACGTCGAGATGGAGCCGTTCTACTGGGACACGCAGGTCGGCATGCGGTCGGCCTACCTCGGCGACTCCGACCCGGACCGCGAGCGTCTCGACCGGCTGCTCGCGGACGCCGACGTGTTCTTCTCCAACCGGCACCCCGGCTACCTCGCGCAGCAGGGGCTGACGGCCCAGGACCTGTCCGCGGAGCACCCCGGACTGATCCACGCCGAGGTGACCATGCACGGCCCCTCGGGGCCCTGGATGCACCGCCCCGGGTTCGATGAGATCGGTGCCTGCGTCTCGGGGATCTTCGCCCTCGAAGGCACCCTCGAAGACCCCAGGCAGCCGCCGATCCTTCCCATCGTCGACAACGTGGTCGGGTGGCTGGGGACGGTCGGCATCCTGGCGGCGCTCAGGCGCCGGGCGAATGAAGGCGGCTCCTACCACGTCGGGGTCTCGCTGACGAAGACCTGTCTGTGGCTGACGTCGCTCGGTGTCTTCGACCGGGACTACGCACGGGCCACCGTCGACTCCACGCCGCAGCACACTCTCGTGGACCCCGACCTGTTCACCGCGAAGACCCCGCTCGGCTTCTACCAGGGCATGACCGATCAGCTGGAGTTCTCCTCCCTGCGGCAGGGGGACTTCACGACGCTGCTCAGCCCGATGGGCTCCGACGAGCCGGTCTGGCTCACCACGACGCGGTGACCCTGCTCGGCTTCCCGTCCACTCGCCCGACGGCAAGCCGCACGTCCTTCCTCGTCCGCCTCGTCTCGGCGGGAGTGTTTCGTCATGGCGGTAGTGACACTCGTAGGTGCGGGAGTGATCGGGCTCTCCTGGGCCCGCCTGTTCGGCGCGGCCGGCTGGGAGGTGCGGATCAGCGACCCCCGGCCGGACCTGGCGGACGTGGTGGACCGACAACTCGCCGGTGTGCCGGTCACACTCGCGGCCGACCTGGCCTCCGCGGCCGAGGGCACGGACTTCGTGCAGGAATCGGGGCCGGAGCGGATCGAGATCAAGGAGCAGATGTTCGCCACGCTCGCCGCGCACACGCGTGACGACGTGGTGCTGGCCTCGTCGTCGTCCTCGTTGCTGCCGTCCGCCATCGCGGAGGGAAACCCGGCGGCCGACCGGATCGTGATCGGGCACCCGTTCAACCCGCCGCAGCTGATGCCCCTGGTCGAGGTGGTGCCGGGGCCCGCCACCTCGGCCTGCACGGCGGAGCGGGCGGTAGAGGTCTATCGCGAGTTGGACAAGCTGCCGGGCCGGTTGAAGAAGGAGATTCCGGGGTTCGTCGGCAACCGGCTGCAGAAGGTCTTCGACGAGCAGGCCGCCTACCTGGTGCAGCAGGGCGTCATCGACGTGGCGGACCTCGACGACCTGGTCCGGGCCTCGCTCGGCCTGCGCTGGGCGACCGTCGGCCCCTTCCAGAGCGGCGCCCTCGGCGGCGGTCCGGCGGGCTTTCGCCACCTGGTGGAGCATGTCGGCTCGCAGATGACCTTCGAGATCGGTCACCCGGACCCCGCCCGGATCGGCGAGGTGCTCGACGCGGTCGAAGAGGCCTACGGCACCGGCCGGTCGGCCTACGAGAAGCTGGCCGCCCTGCGGGACGGGCGTACCCGCCCCGTTCTCGAACCGCTGGGCTGGCCACAACCGCCGTCTGACGGCGAACAGGAGAAGTGACCGGGCCTGGAGCGGGCCAGGCGGCGGGTGACGACGGGAAGGAGCGATCACCGTGTGGCAGGAACTGCTGGCCCTGGAGGTCGAATCGGGCAGCGTGCTGCGCGTGCGCATCCCGGACGGGCGGGTGTCCACCCTCCTGCCGGATACGGGTCCCGCACCGGACGGCATCGTGGTGGAGCACGGAGTCGTCTACTGGACCACGATGGGCGCGCCCGAGGTCGATCCGGCTGTTCCGGGGGAAGCCGGCCTGGACTTCTCCGCACGCAACGGCAGTGTGCAGGCCGTCGGCCTGGACGGCGGATCGCGGCGTGACCTGGTCCCGCCAGGGGCGATGACCACCGGCAAGCAGTTGACCTCAGACGGCGGGGGCAGGCTCTACTGGGGCGATCGCGAGGGCAATCGGGTCAGTACCGTCCGCGTGGACGGCACCGGTCTGACCGACCTGGTCGTGAACCCGGCCGACGAGGGGATCATGGGCGAGTGCGTCGGCGTGGCGGTGGACCCCGGACGCGGCCACCTGTACTGGACGCAGAAGGGTCCGGCCAAGGGCGGTATGGGCCGCATCCTGCGGGTCGGCCTGGAGATCCCCGCGGGCCGGACCGCCGCAAACCGTTCCGACATCGAGGTGTTGTGGGCGGGCCTGCCCGAGCCGATCGACCTGGAGGTCGACGGCGACTGGCTGTACTGGACCGATCGCGGCACACCGCCGACCGGGAACACGCTCGACCGGGCGCCTCTTCCGCCGGACGCAGAGCAGGGCACGGCCCCCGAGATCCTTGCCGACGGGTTCCAGGAGGCGATCGGCCTCGCTGTCGACGGCGAGGCGGGCATCGCCTACGTCTCCGACCTCGGCGGCCATCTGCGTGCGGTGCCGCTGCCCGGCGGACCGGCCGCCGGACAACGACCCCGTGAGATCGCCTCGGTGGGGCCGTTGACCGGCCTGGCCGGGATCAGCGCCCGACCGGAAGCACCTGCCTGAGATCACGCGGCGCGAAAACCCGGACGCGAGAACGGCTCGGACGGCTTCTGTGGCGTAGCCCCGCCCCCAGGGCGTGCGAGCGAAGGTCCAGCCAGACCTGCATCGCGCGGACGCCCGAGGGTGCGGCGGATGACGACCGGGTGGGTGCTGACGCCGGCAGCGATCTGATTGGACGTCACGATGCCCCATCGTGAGCGTTCCGCGCCCGGGAGCCAAGATCGATTGTCAGTGGTGGGTGGGAGAGTGGAGGCATCAAGTCGGAACGAGGGGGAGCTGTCATGGCCGGAACTCAGAACTACATCAATCACGTCGCTCTTGTGCTGGATGCCAGCTCGTCCATGTCGCACCTGAGCCACAAGATCATCGAAGTCGCCGACCAGCAGATCGCCTATCTTGCCCGCCGGTCGAGGGAGCTGGACCAGGAGACCCGTGTCACGGTGTACGTCTTCGCCGACAACGTGGAGTGCGTCATCTACGACAAGGACGTGCTGCGGATGCCGTCGCTGAAGCAGTTGTACCGAGTCGGTGGCATGACGGCCCTGCTGGCAGCCGCGCTGAAGTCACAGCAGGAGCTGGCACAGACGGCCCAACTCTACGGTGACCACAGCTTCCTGACGTTCGTCCTCACGGACGGGCAGGAGAACGCGAGCCATCGCTGCCCGGACGCCCCTGTCAGGGATCCGCGTGCACTGGTGAAGGCCGTGGCCGAGATGATCGCGAAGCAGGAGGACAACTGGACGCTGGCCGTTCTCGTGCCGGACCAGATGGGCAAGCGCGAGGCCATGCAGTGCGGCTTCCCGAAGGACAACATCGCCGTCTGGGACGCCACGAGCACCCAGGGTCTGGAGGAGGCCGGGCAGGTCATCCAGGAGGCGACCGAGAAGTTCATGGTGGGCCGCTCCCAGGGCATCCGGGGATCGCGGGCGGTGTTCTCCATGGGTGCGGAAGCGGTCAACAAGGACACCATCGAGGCGGCCGGCCTCGCTGCGGTGGATCCGTCGGGGTACCGGCTGATCCCGGTGACACGTGACGTGGCGATACGGGACTGGGTCGTCGAGTGCGGGCACACCTACCGCACCGGTGGCGCGTTCTACCAGCTGAGCAAGTCCGAGAAGATCCAGGCACGGAAGCAGATCGCGGTGCTGGAGAAGAAGACGGACCGGGTGTTCTCGGGGCCCGAGGCCCGAGCGCTGCTCGGCCTGCCGGACGTGGAAGTGCGCGTCAAGCCCGACCACAACGACGACTTCACGATCTTCGTGCAGAGCACCAGCGTGAACCGGAAGCTCGTGCCGAACACGCGACTGATGCTGATGCTCTGACACCTTCAAAGCCCCGCCGGGTCCGCCCGTGTGCGGCGCGAGCAGTATGTGGGGCCGTGGCGGCCGGAGCCCGTGTTCGCGGAAGACGGCACGCCCGGCCCGCCGGAGTCGGCGGAGCGGCGTGATGCCGTGCCGACAGCGCCGCTTACGCTGCTGGAGCGCCTTACGCCGATCGAGTACCCCGCCGAATGGAGGCGCCTGCCGGTGCGTAATACTCGCATCATGAGGTCGATCGTTACGCGCAGGATGGGGCCGACCACGATACGGAGAGCCGTCGGGCGGGACGCCAAGCGTCTCACGCGGCTCATACGTGCCTCACGCGCCTACGAAGGGCGGTACGCGGCCATGGTTGCCGACTACCGGGTCGGCCCCGCCTATATCGAGGCCCACCGCGTATTCGTGGCCGTGGCCGCCGACGAGCACGAGAGCCGTGTCCTGGGGTTCTACTCGCTCGTTCTGGCCCCGCCGGAGCTCGACCTGCTGTTCGTCGCCGACGAGGCCCAGGGACGTGGCATCGGGCGGCTGCTCGTCTCGCACATGAAGTCCGAAGCCCGGGCCGCCGGGCTCGACCGTGTCCGGGTGGTGTCGCATCCTCCTGCCGAGGGCTTCTACCGCGGCGTGGGCGCAGTGCGCACCGGGACCGCGTTGGCGGACCCACCCGTCGTGGCATGGGACCGTCCCGAGTTCGAGTTCCTCATTCCGTAGAGGCCGGTGTACCGGACCGGCCTCGTCCGAGGGCGACTGCCGCGGAACGCTCCGGTTGCTGGACCGGCGAACCGGCTCGAAGATGGTGTCTGTCACCGGTCATTCATTGATATCGCCTGGTCAGAGCACGCGCGCCGCGCGTGTTGGTCGATATTCGCCCATGTCTGTGGTGCCGTGAATGATCTGCGTCGAAGTCTCAAGGTCTGATCGACGAACTGCCGCCTTTGCGTATTGGCGCTTGGGTGAAGGAGGAACGCTTGTTCAGCGCGTTCGCCAAGGTGTTCAAGACCCCCGACCTGCGTAAGAAGCTCTTCTTTACGCTCGGCATCATCGTGCTGTACCGGATCGGGACGCATGTCCCCATTCCCGGGGTGGACTACAGAAGTGTCCAGGCCTGCGTGGATGCGGCGACCTCCGGCAACAACGGCCTGCTGGGCCTGGTCAATGCCTTCAGCGGCGGGGCCCTGCTGCAGATCACCGTGTTCGCACTGGGCATCCTGCCCTACATCACGGCGAGCATCATTCTCCAACTGCTGACCGTGGTCATTCCGAGGCTGGAGTCCTTGAAGAAGGAGGGCGCGGCCGGGCAGGGGAAAATCACTCAGTACACCCGCTATCTCACGGTCGCACTGGCGGTCCTGCAAGGCACCGGCCTGGTCACCACGGCTCGTACCGGTGCGCTCTTCCCCAACTGTCCGACGGCGGCCAGCGTCGTGCCGGACACCTCGATCTTCGTCACGGTGACGATGGTGCTCTCGATCACCACGGGGACGGCCTGCGTGATGTGGTTCGGAGAGCTGATCACCGAACGGGGCATCGGCAACGGAATGTCGATCCTCATCTTCATCTCCATCGCCTCCACACTCCCGGCTGCGCTGTGGGCGGTGAAGCAGCAAGGCACGATCGCCGGCGGGTGGCTCGTCTTCGGCATCATCATTCTCGTCGGAATCGCCATGGTCGGCCTGGTCGTATTTGTGGAACAGGCCCAGCGTCGCGTTCCGGTCCAATACGCGAAACGGATGGTCGGGCGCAAGTTGTACGGCGGAACGGCAACCTATATTCCGCTGAAGGTCAACCAGGCCGGTGTGGTGCCCGTCATCTTCGCCTCGTCCCTCCTCTATATCCCTGCGCTGATCGCACAGTTCTCGCACTCGAAGGCCGGCTGGGCGACCTGGATCCAGAACAATCTGGTCAAGGGCGATCATCCATTCTATGTGCTCATCTACTTCCTGCTGATCGTGTTCTTCTCCTTCTTCTATGTGTCGATCACATTCAACCCGGAGGAAGTCGCGGGGAACATCAGACAGGCCGGCGGATTCATCCCGGGTATCCGTGCGGGCAGTCCCACGGCCCAGTACCTGAGCTACGTCCTCAACAGGCTGACCTGGCCGGGGTCGCTCTATCTGGGCTTGATCGCGCTGGTGCCCACCGTGGCGTTCGCCAGCTTCGGCGGCGCCAACCAACTCACCGGAACGAGCATCCTGATCATCGTGAGTGTCGGTCTGGAGACGGTCAAACAGATCAACAGCCAGATCGAGCAGCACAACTACGAGGGCTTCCTGCGATGAGCAGGCCGGGCGGGGCAGAGGCTGCGCCCCGCCCGGCCGGTCCGGTAGAGGCTTGGCTCCGGTCACGC
>NZ_JBEOWS010000123.1:0-24677 GCF_040296125.1 Streptomyces sp. NPDC002265
CGCGGGGTGCGACCCGAGGCCCGGGCCCTCGGTGCCGTGCTGTGTGAATCAGGACTCAATGAGGGAAAGCTCGACCCGAGTCCCTCAGCCGCCTACGGCGTCGGCGCCCTCGGTCTCCCAGCGCAGCAGGTCGCCGGGCTGGCACTCGAGCACCTCGCAGAGCGCGGCGAGGGTCGCGAAGCGCACCGCCTTGGCGCGGCCGTTCTTGAGGACCGCCAGGTTGGCGGGTGTGATCCCCACCCGGTCCGCGAGCTCGCCCACGGACATCTTCCGCCGGGCCAGCATCACGTCGATGTCGACGGCGATCGGCATCAGATCACCTCGTCCAACTCGGCCTGCATCCGTGTTGCCTCGACGTCGCGGGCGACGGCCTGGGCGAGCAGCATCCGCAGGACGAGCACGATGAGCGCGACCCCCAGGATGGCCAGGCCGATCCCGCCCATGATGACGGTGACGCCGGGGTCCTCCCGCTGCCCCGGCGCGTTGACGGCCGTGACCGCGAACCACAGGAGGGCGATCGCCACGATCGAGCCGATCACGGCGTCCACGTACCGGAAGGCGGCGTGGGAGAACACGGTTCCGCGTCGCACCATCGCCACCAGCCGCCAGACGCTGACCAGGGCGACCTGGGCCGACATCATGCCAAGGATCGTGATCACGCGAAACGCGGTCAGCGGTATCGACCCGTCCTCCGGGTCGTTCCCGCTGACCAACACCCACACCATCCCGGCCTGTACGAGCACGGTGCCGGCGAGCACCACCGCGAGCACGGCGCGCAGCGCCTGCACTGTCAGCTTTCCCATGACCCATCCTTCAATCGAGTTACGATGGGAATCTATCGAAACTCGATAGGTAGAGCAAGGTGCGCGTCGATGTCCCTACGTGGCGGACGTGCGTGGCGCCGCGTGTCAGGGCCGACGGCCGCCGTTCGGATCGCCCGCGGCGGCCTTCCGGGTGATTGCCGGGTGCCTCAGGAGCCCGGCCGGCCGTCGCGGGGGTACGAGGTCCAGGCAGAGGACGAACCCGGCACGCCGTGAGGAGCTTGGCGATGTACGCAGCAGTCCGGCGGTACGAAGGGGTGACCGATCCGGCCGAGGCCGCACGCCTGGTGGACGAGGGGTTCGTGCCGCTCATGCGCCAGGTTCCGGGCTTCGTGGCCTATTACTGGATCGACGCCGGGAACGGAGTGATGGTCTCGACCAGCGTCTTCCAGGACCGGTCCGGCGCCGACGAGTCGAACTCGCGGGCTGCGGACTTCGTACGGGACCACCTCGCGCCGCTGCTCCCCAACCCTCCCCGCGTCACGGCCGGCGAGGTCGTGGCCCACGCGTGACTGCCGGCCCGGGAAAGATCCCGGCCGGTGTGGGGGGAAGTCGCCCGGCCGGGAAGAGGCAGGGTGGTACGTCGGCCTGCTCCCTCGGGCGATCTTGAGCGGACGGTCGCGGCTTCGCTCGCGCTGCTCGGGCGCCTGTGGGGCCGTACGTGCGGACGTCTCTGGTCCCGGCACCCCGAGGGGCGCCGGGACCAGAGTGGTGCGTGGCGAGGTCAGGCGAAGGGGCCACCGTACGGAGTGCTGTAGTAGGCGCCCAGCTCGTCCCGGTATCCCGGGTCGCCGAGGTGCTTGTCCCGGTGGAACTCGGGAGCGTTCTTGATCTGCTCCTTGGTCAGGTCGACCAGGACCTTCTCCTCGTCGGGGTCGATGCTGACCACGGTGCTCGCGGGCAGCATGACCTCCTTGCCGAAGATCCATACGCCGGTGTCGACCACCAGGTAGGCGTCACCGACCTCGTCGGAGTGCTTGTCGACCTTCCCGATGCTGCCGTCGGTCGCCTCGACCTTGTAGCCCGTCAGGTCCGCACCCGCCAGACGGCCGGCGGTCGGCTGGTAGTTCCACACATGCTCAGTCACGCGAAAAACAACTCCTCCGGTCAATGGGGGACGGCACAGTGGTGGATCCTCCGTCCCGGCTGTCCGGCGGGTACCCCCGATGTCCGCTCCATACCGGACACCTGGGAATCGGGACGGCACGCGACGGCGGCGGGCCCGACGGCCGCCGACGGGTGAGTCCGGTGTACGCCGCACGGCCCATTCGGCCGCTGGGCAGGGCACCTCCCGGGCAGAGGACCACCATGGAGAACGATCGCGAGCTGGACCAGGACCACCAAGTGCCCCCCGGTGTCGACGAGAAGACGGTGCGCGCCCTGGGCGCGCTGTCGAAGGCACTGGAGACCACGGAGCGGGCCCGCGGCCATCTGTACGGATTCCACCAGCTGACCGGGACGGCGGACTTCGAACTGGACTACGCGGTCCGGCTCCTGCGCGAGGCGGGCCACGAGGAGCAGGCCGCACTGGTCGAGAGTGAACTCGTCGGCCGGAACGTCGTCCCGGGATGCTGGACCTTCCAGATCGTCGAGGCCTACAACTCCACCTACTACCGGCCCTTCGCCGCGATGGAACACCGGATCGTCGAGGAACTGGCGGAGGGCCGCGACCACCTCCTGGAGGCCCACTTCAAGACGGTCCGCCGCACCCCGGGCCACCCGGACCACACCGCAACGCCCCCGGGCTCCTGATGCGGTGGTCCGAGGGCGCAAGGGTGCTGCGGCTGCTGTCAGCCGACGGTGGAGGCCTTGTGGCGGGACAGGCGGGGTACCCGGCGGGTGTGTGAGGAGCGACGGGCCGAATGGCGGGCGCCGATCAGAACCAGGGCCAGGCCCAGGAAACCCACGGCTCCCACGATTATTCCGCTCAGAAAGAGGGACCCGGTCGAGGAAGTCGCGTGGTAGCCGAAAATCGAGAAGTCGCCGCCCGCTCCGAGACTGTGTCCGGCACCGATATTGCCGAAAACTCCCGTCAGCCCGACGACAGCGGCCAGAGCCAGAACGACGAGGCCAAGGATGAGAATCATGGAAACGCTCCTTTGATCTGCGACCTCACAGGTCGCGGGCCATCATCACCACCTACCCCTGTTGTGCAACGTCAAGCGGAATGCAGGACACCATGCTCATCCTCGGCATCATTCTCCTCGTCGTCGGATTCCTGACAGGAATATCGATCCTCTGGACGATCGGGGTCATTCTCCTGGTCGTGGGTGTCATTCTCTGGATTCTGGGAGCGGCCGGTCACGCCGTCGGCGGCCGCCGACATTATTGGTAGCCCCACCCAGGAGCCGGATTTCCCGCTCAGCGCCGGGCGCAGGTGTTCCGGAAGGGCAGACCGTCCGTGTAACGGGACCATTCCTGTGCGTC
This sequence comes from Streptomyces sp. NPDC002265, assembly GCF_040296125.1. Classification (NCBI taxonomy): domain Bacteria; kingdom Bacillati; phylum Actinomycetota; class Actinomycetes; order Kitasatosporales; family Streptomycetaceae; genus Streptomyces; species Streptomyces sp. NPDC002265. Next base: position 3,249 of record NZ_JBEOWS010000123.1, read on the forward strand.
GAGACCCCGCCCGGCAAGGTCGCACGCCCGCTCGGCGGGGTGCGTGACGATGGCGGCGATCCGGCTCACGTCCCACACGACGCCCCGGCCGGCGGACACCTCGGCGCCCCACTCCGTGCCCGCCAGCCGACGGCCGTCCGGCGCGAACGCGAGCGCGGTGACCATCGAGCGGATGCCCGACAGCTTCGTGAGCCGGCGCGGCGCGGTGCGCTCCGTGGTGTCCCACAGGACGACCGCGCCCTCCCCGTCGCCCGTGGCGAGCATCGCGTCCGTCGGACTGAAGGCGAGGGCGCTGGTGCCGGAGGCGGTGGTGCTCGGCAGGGTCGCGAGCCGCCGGGGCCGTGCCCGGTCCGCGATGTCGTAGAGCACCACCCGCTGCTTCGCGCTCTCCGCGACGGCGACGGTGCGCCCGTCGGGGCTGACGGCCGACCCCTGCATGGATTCCGGGTCACCGTCGAAGGCGGCGAGCCGGCGCGGGTGTCCGGCTGAGGAGACGTCCCAGAGGAACGCCTCGGTGAAGTCCGTCAGCACGAGGGCGTGTCCGTCCGGGGTGAAGGTCAGGGAGTTCACGAGACTGTCGGGCAGGATCGCCAGCCGCCGCGGGGCGCGTGGGTCCGCGATGTCCCACAGCTCGGCCGAACGGTCGCCTTCCGTGCCTTCGCCGGTGGCGGTGGCGAGCACGTGTCCGTGCGGCTGGAACGCCACCGAGGAGACCACCCCCTTCAGGCCCGTCAGACGGGCGAGCCGCACGGGCCGCGTGGGATCGGAGGTGTCCCACAGCTGGGTGGCCCGGTCGCCCGTCCCCAGCGCCAGCAGGCGGCCGTCGGGGGAGCGCGCCGCGGACACGATCCAGGGCGTGCCGACGGCCAGGTCCGCCAGGTGCCGGGGCCGGGCCGGAACGCTCACGTCGCGCAGTTCCGCCGTCGGCGCGTCGTCCTGGTGCAAGAGGGCGAGGGTCTGCCCGGACGAGCCGAACACGATGGTCTTCACCTCGCCCCGCGGCTGCGCGAGAACGGTCGTGGCGTGGCCGGTGATCCGCGGTGTGCCGTCCCACAGCGCGGCCACCCCGCCGTCGCCGCCGGTGACGACGGTCTGGTCGTCGGGGCTGAAATCGACCGAACTCACGCCGGCACCGTGACCCGTGAACGTCACCACACGCTGCGGCTCCGCCGGCCTGGTGACGTCCCACAGGCACACCAGCCCGTCCCGCCCCGCCGTCGCCAGGGTCTCGCCGTCGTGGCTGAAGGCCACGTCGCGCACCGGTCCGGAGTGCACGGTGATCGAGGCGAGGGAGCTCTGGTCGCTCATGTCGAGGGCGCGCCGCAGGTCCCACAGCATCACGTCGCCGTTGTCGTAGGCGGTGGCGACCGTGTGCCCGTCGGGAGCGAAGGCCACGGACAGGACGGCGGCGAAGACGTTGCCGGGAAGGAACCCTTGGCGCAGGGGGCGTTCGGGTTGCGAGACGTCGTAGACGTAGGGAGCGTCCCCCTCCCCGTCGACGACGACGTGACGGCCGTCGGCGGAATAGGCGACGCCGTGCACGGGGCCGTCGCCACCGCCTTCGAGCCGTCCGAGTGGTTGCGGATCCGCGGGGTCGCCGATGTCCCACAGGCGGGCGTACCGCCCGTTCGTGCCGGCCAGCAGCGTCCGTCCGTCGGGGCTGACCGCCACGGACTCGACCCGGCCGTGACCGGGCAGGGTCGCCAGCCGGTGCGGCGTGGCGGGATGCCGGATGTCCCACAGCCGCACATCGCCGTCGTCGCCGCCGGTGGCCAGCAGCCGACCGTCCGGGCCGAACGACAGCGCCCGTATGCCACCGGACTTCGCGTCCGTACGGGAGATGCGTACCGGCCGTACCCGGTTCCCGACGTCCCACAGGACGAACGACCCGTCGGTGCCGCCGGTGGCGACGGTGCGGCCGTCCGCGCCGAACGCCACCTCGTCGACGGTGTCGCTCCGTCTCGCGGGGCGGGCAGGGGTGACGGATCCGGTGTGCCCGTCCAGGTAGAGGGCGTCGTGCCGTTGCATGAGGGCGTCGACCAGTCCGGAGCGGCTCTCCGGTGTCGGGTCGAGGGTCTGGGCGGCCACGCCGAGCCGTAACGCGGTGGTGAGGTCGGACTCCTGGAGGGACCCGGCACGGAACACGAGCCCCTTCGCCGTCGCCGCCCGGTGCTGCCGGTCGGCCAGCCGCTCCTCGTCGGCGGACTTCTGCCACAGCGCCGCGAACACCAGGGCCAGTACGACCAGCAGGCAGCCCGAGGCGAGCAGGGTCGTGCGGCGGCGGCGCAGGCGACGGGCGTCCGCGCTGCGGCTGGCGACGAGGAAGCGGCTCTCCAGCGGATTCGGCCGCAGCCAGCCGGGGGCGGTGGCGGCCCAGTCGAGGGCGTTGCGCAGGGCGGTGCCGCGGGCCAGGTCGTCGGGCCGACGCCGGTGCCGGTCCCAGGCGCGGGCGGCGTCCCCCAGCCGCCGGTGCAGACGCAGCCCCTCGCGGTCGGCCGCCACCCACTCCCGCAGCCGCGGCCAGGCCCGCAGCACCGCCGCGGCGGCCGGCCGGACCGTGGCCGCCTCGTGCAGCAGGACACCCGCGTCGGCGAACGCGGCGATCGTCTCCCGTACGGCCGCCTGCTCGCCCGAGGACCGCTCCGACAGCAGTTCGTCCTCGTCGGCGGCGCGTACGGTGTCATGGGATCCGTCCGGTGCGGTGCCCGGGACCACCAGCCGGAGCCAGACCTCACGGGCCGTGGCCCGGACCGCGGGCGGCAGGCCGTCGTAGGCGGCCGCGGCCGCCGCGCCCAGCGAGGGCACGGTCGCCCGCGCCGCCTCGCCGAAGCCGCGGACCAGGGCCGCGGCACCGGCACCGGCCCGCAGCGCCTGCTGGTCGTCGTAGCCGCCGCCGAGCAGCCGCAGCAGGACCGCGGCCGCCGTGGGCCGGTCCTCGGGCCGCTTGGCCAGCGCCTCCCGCACCAGGGACCGCAACGGCTCGGGCAGCACGCTCAGGTCGGGCTGGTGCTCCAGGGCTCGGACCACCACCTCCCCGAGGTTCGCACCCCGGAACGGTTCCCTTCCGGTGGCGGCGAACAGCACCACCGCCCCCCACGCGAACACATCCGCCGCGGTGTCCGCGCGCAGCCCCCGCAGCGTCTCGGGCGCGATGTAGCCGAAGGTGCCCATGACCTGGCCGGTCTCGGTCAGCGTCATCTCCGGGGTACGGGCGATACCGAAGTCGATGACCCGGGGCCCGTCCGGGCCGAGCAGCACATTGCCGGGCTTGAGATCCCGGTGCACGACTCCGGCCCGGTGAATCGCTGCCAGCGCGGTGACCACCCCCGTCGCCAGCCGTACGAGATCGTCGCCCTGGAGCGGGCCGGAGTCCCGCACCGCCCCTCTCAGGTCGGGTCCGGCGACGAACTCACTGACGATGTAGGGGCGTTCGGCGTCCGGATCGGCCTCCAGCACTCTCGCCGTGCAGAACGACGCCACCCGCTGCGACGCCGTCACCTCCTTGGCGAACCGGCGCCGGGCCGCCGGCCCCGAGGCGGCGTCCCAGTGCAGCACCTTCACCGCGACGCGCCGTCCGGCGGCGTCGTAGGCCTCGTAGACCACGCCCTGGCCGCCGGATCCCAGCCGGGCCGCCGTCCAGTACGCGCCCAGCCGCTGCGGGTCCGTCGGCATGAGGTTGTGGCGGCTCATACACCACTCTCCCGGAATGATCACAAGCACGGGACAGGCCGTCGCAGGCGCTGCGAGCCTCAGACGCGTGGGCACACCGGCACAGTTCCCTCAACACCGCGCAAACCGCTCGAAGGAGTTGTTCCGGCTGAACGCGGTTCAGGCGTAGAACGGTGGCATGACAACGCCAGCATCGATACCGGACCCCGCCGACGTCGCCCGTGACCTGTGGCGGCTGCTCGAACCGATCCACGCAGTCGTGTACTTCGCCCCGGAGCCGGTGGAGGAGTTCAGGGCGATGGGCTACCGCGGCTACTGGATGGGCTACTTCGCCGGCCGGGCCGCCCCGCTGGGCCCGGCAGGCGCCGACGTCGTGCACGCGCTGTTCTACAACTTCAGCTACGAGCGGGTGAGCCGGGCCCTGCCTGCGGCGTGGAGCTTCGCCCCGCCGGAAAAGGCCCTGCACGCGCGGCTACGGGGATCGGTGGCCGCGCTCGGCCGGGCGCTCGGGCCAGCGGCCGACGGCCCGGAGGTGGCACGGGCGGCACAGCTCGCGATGCGCGCCGCCCGGTCGGCACCTCTCGAAGGCCGGGCGCTCTTCGCCGCCAACCACTCCCTGCCGGTGCCCGAGGAACCCCTCGCCCAGCTGTGGCAGGCCGCGACGCTGCTCCGGGAACATCGCGGCGACGGCCATGTCGCGGCTCTGGCCGCCGCCGGGATCGGCGGCCGCGAATCGCACGTCCTGCAAGCCACCGCACGCGGGATCCCCCGCGAGGTCTACACGGTGGCCCGCGACTTCGACGAGGACGAGTGGACCGAGCGACGCGACACGCTGACCGCGAGGGGCTTGATCGAGGACGGGCGGCTGTCCCGGCGCGGACAACAGGTCACCGCCGAGGTCGAGGCACGCACCGACCGGCTGGCGGCGACCGCCTACGACGCGCTCGGCACCGAGGAGACCGGTGAACTCCTGCGGCTGCTGCGCCCGCTGACCCGCGCCGTGCTGCAAGAGGGCGACATCCCGCTCGACAACCCGATGGGACTCGACCTGCGCGAGGACTCCGGCCGGCCGTGACGTGGCGACGGCCGGCCGCGACATGACGGCGGCCGGCCGTGACGGGGCGGCGGTCGGGGCACGGGTGATCAGGAAGCACCGCGCGGGTGCGTCCGCCGTGCCCCCACGGCCGCGTCCTACAACGTGGCGGTGGTCTGCTGCCCGGACGCGCTGCCCACGAGCCACTGGTCCCACGGCAGGTTGAACGAGGCGTAGCCGTTGTCGGCCGAGGCCTTGGCGCGGGGCGAACCGGTGATGGTGATCGGGTCGCCCTGCTTGACCTGGCCGTAGAACCACTTGGCGTCCGACAGGGACAGGTGGACGCAGCCGTGCGAGCCGCGGGCACTGCCGCTGCCCGGGTTGGGGTCGCCGGTGGAGTAGTGCACGTACGTACCGGACTGGGTCAGGTGGACGTCCCAGGGCAGGGTCAGGTCGTAGTAGTTGGGGCTGCCCTTGTCGCAGCTGATGCCGACGCTGCAGGAGGTCATGTGGACCTTCTCCTGCTTGTCGATGACGGCCATCGTGCCGTTCCACGTCGGGTACTGGGCGCTGCCCGCGTTGATCGACAGGGTGCGCACCGGCTTGCCGTTCCTGGTCACCTTCATGGTGTGGCCGGTCACCGAGACGTCCGCGCGTACGTCGTCGCCGATGGTGAAGGAGTGCGTGTAGCTGCGTACGCCGTAGCGTCCGTTGCCGTTGCTCACACCCTTCATGTCGACGTCGATCTTCACCTTCGTACCGGAAGGCCAGTAGTTCTGCGGCCGCCAGTCGGCGCGCCGGTCGCCGAACCAGTGCCAGGCTCCGGCCACCGGCTGCGAGGCGCTCACCTGCATGTGCTTCTCCACCGTGGCCCGCGCCTTCGCCGCCACCGAGTTTGTGAAGATCACCGAGATCGGCATGGCCACACCGACCGTGGTGCCCGTCTGCGGGGTGATCGTCTCCAGCAGCATGGGCGGACCCGCGGGCTTCGTCGGCGACGCACTGGCACTGGCACTCGCGCGCGGTGTGCCCGATGCCTTCGCGTCGTCCCCGCCGGCCTTGTCGCTGCCGCCCCCACCGCAGGCACTCGTGCCCACCAGCACGGCAGCCGTGACGAGTGAGATGCCTATGCCGCTCCTACGCCGTCGCACGCCCTGTCTCGCTCTCTCTCGCTTCGGCCCTGACGGGCCCGACTCCCTCTCAGACAGCGAGTGCCCACGTTCCAGTTGCCATGCGTCATGTAAAGCGTGTCCCAAAAAAGCGGTGCGCCACCGGATCCAGGACAGTGGGACGAGAGGGGAGAGCCTCCGCGCCCGGCAGGAACCGGCGCGGCATCGCCCGCGATGGGTGCCGTGCCGGTTCCTGCGGGCCTGTACCGGTGGCCCGGTGCGGAACTCAGCCGCCGCTCTTGCGCCGGAACGAGCGCTGGCTCGCCGCCGGGCCGTGCGTGCCGCGTACCTTCGACGCCCCGGGGCTCGCGGCGAGTTCGGCGGCGTCCGACTGCTGGGCGCGCTTGCGCGCCAGGGCCTCGCGGAACTTGGCCTTCAGGTCGTACTGACCGTCGTCGTCGGGGGCCAGGGCAGGAGATTCGGTGTCGGCCGGCTCCGCACCCTCTTGGGATGGAGACTCTGTAGTCACGGGGACCTCCTGGGATCTGGCAGTGGAATGCACAGCTTGGCATGCCGGGACCCGGATGAGGCATCCGATTTCGGTACCGCGGGCGTACCGCGGGCGTACCGCGGGCGGCGGCCACGATTCGAAGGCGGCCGCGGGCACCTCGGCGCGTCGCGGGAGGCGCCGGTCGAACCTGCGGACAAAATCTGATCATGACCGATACCACGCAAGCAGTTCTTGAGGGCGGCCCCGACGGTCTCACGGAACGGATCGTCTCGGTTCCCGCGTCGGGGCTCGACATCAAGGTCCCGTTCAACGGGGGATACGAGCACTTCAGGGTCACGACGCGTCAGCAGAACACCGAGCACGGCAAGCTGCCCGTGTACGAGTGGTGGGAGCGTACGGAGCTCCCGGGGTAGGCGGGAGCCGGGCAGGTGCGATCGAGGCGCCGGCACGACTGCCTGCCCGCCTCGCTCTCGCCGCCGTGGCTCCCGAGGCCGAAGGCCATGGACTTCACCTCGAAGGTGTCCCGGTGACCGCCGGCGGCGAGCAGACCGGCGTACGCCTTCTCGCCGGGAGCGGACCACCGCGCCACCCAGGGCGTAGGGCTGCCGGGCCGTCACCGGACCCGGCCGGGACGGCCGACCCGGCTGTCATGCGGTCGTGCCGGCGGAGGGTGCCGGTGAGGCGTGCACGCCTGCGCGGTAGGCGCCGGGGGTGGTGCCCATGGTCTGGGCGAAGGTGTGGACGAACGCGCTGGTCGTCGCCCAGCCGCAGGCGTGCGCGGTGTCGGTGACCGAGGCGCCCTCGGCGAGCATGACCATCGCGTTGAAGACCCGGGCGCGGGTGCGCCACTGAGGGAAGGTCATGCCGAATTCGTCGCGGTACAGACGCGAGAGGGTGCGTTCACCTGTGTGTACGTGGTCGGCGAGCTCGGCGAGGGTGCAGGGCCGGCGCAGGTTCTCCTCGACCAGACGGCAGGCGTCGGCCAGTCGTCGGTCACGGGCGGAGGGCACGGCGACTGGCTGGGCGGTGACGCGGCGCAGCCGGTCGCGCAGCACCGCTTCCATGTGGCGGCCCTCGGTCCGCGTGAGGGCGGTGCCGGTGAGCGCGATGAGGAGTTCGCGTACGAGGGCGTCGACGGCGATGACCGTGGGGCGCTCGGTGTCGAGCAGGGCCGCCGTGCCCCGGGCGGGGAAGCCGATGGCGTGGAAGCGGCTCTGGCCGTAGAAGCGGTGTTCGTGCCAGGTGTTCGCCGGGATCCACAGGGCTCGGTCGTTGGAGGCGATCCAGGACCCGTGTTCCGTGGAGATGGCGAGGACTCCGGAGCTGACGTAGATCAGCTGGTGGTCGTCGTGGCGGTGCCGTTCGATCGTGTCGCCGCCGCCGTGGGCCTCGGTCTTGGTGGGCGCGACGGGCATGTGGCGGATCTTCGACATGGGTAGGCAGAATACGGGAAGCGCGCCTGAGGTGCCGTTGAGCATCTTGGAGCCGTGACAGCGATACAGGAAACACGCACGGCGCGTGAGGCCGGTGACCGGTCGGAGCAAGGACCCTGGCGCCGGATGCGGATCTGGGCCGGCGCCCATGCCGTCGACGACTTCTACCAGGGACTGGTGCCCGCCGCCGTCCCCTACTTCGTGCTGCAACGCGACTTCAGCTATGTCCAGGCCTCCGGGCTCGCCCTGGCCGCCACCCTGGGCAGCGCGCTGCCGCAGGTGCCGATCGGGCTGCTGGCCGACCGGTACCGGCTGCGGTGGATGTCGCCGCTGGGGATCAGCCTCGCGGGGATCGGGGCCGGCCTGTCGGGGCTCGCGCCCTCCTATCCGCTGGTGTTCGTGCTGCTGCTGATGGCCGGTTTCGGTATCGCGATGTTCCATCCGCCGGCGGGGCGGGACGCGCGCCGCGCGGCCGGAGGCAGTGCCACCGCGATGAGTTACTTCGCCGCGGGCGGCAGTGTGGGCTTCTTCGTGGGCCCGGCGCTGGTGACCCCGGCTCTGGACGGCCTCGGGGTCGGTGCGACAGTCCTGTTCATCCCTCCTGCCGTGCTCATGGGCTTCGTCCTGCTGCGTCACCACCAGCGCACGGCGGGCGCGGCGGTCAGGAAGGTACAGCGTCAGGGCGCGGACCGGCCGTGGCTGTTCGCGGCTCTCACCGCGGTCGAGGTCGTGCGCTCCACGATCTCGACCGGGCTGAACACGTTCATCTCGCTGTACTGGATCCGCCATCTGGAGGCGAGCAGCGGGCTGGGCGGCACGGCGCTGACGCTGGAACTCGGCGGTGGCGTGCTCGGCACGCTGCTCGGTGGCCGGCTGGCCGACCGGGTCGGCATGGTGCGCACCGTGCAGATCGGGAACGCGGCCATGCTGCCCGTCCTGTGGCTCATGCTGGTGTGCGACGACAAGTACGCGGCGCTGCCGCTGGCGTTGCTGGTGGGGCTCGTCTCCAACATCCCGTTCGCGGTGCTCATCAAGCTCGGCCAGGACTATCTGCCCAGCCGCCCCGGGACCGCGGCGGGTGTCACCCTCGGTCTCGCGGTCAGCGCCGGCGGACTGTTCATGCCGCTGCTGGGCATCGTCGCCACCCATCACGGCCCCCGAGGCGCCCTCATCGTGCTCGCCACCGTCCCGGTGCTGGCCGTGCTGCTCTCCACCGCCCTGCGGGAGCCCGCACACCAGGAACCCGAAGTCCTGGCCGCCCCGGCCGGGTCCACCTGATTCCCCTCCCGCAGGATCAGGCTGATCCGTCGTTGCTGCTGGTGCGCAGACCCGGCGGACCCGTACCGGGCCTTCGTGGGGTGCGGTGCCGTCGGTCCCCTCAGCGCGGCTGGTGGCGTTGTGCCGGGTGGGTATCCGAGGTGCCGTGGGGGACCGTGTCCCAGGCGGCGCCGACGGAGGGCGCGGCCGCCAGGCCGAAACTGCCCGCGCCGATGAGCAGGATGCCGATGATCTCGGGTACGAGGCGCGCACCGAGTTCGATGTGCTCCGCGAACAGCGCCCATCCCAGGGCGACGCTCGTGATGGCGTCACCCAGGGTGAGGGCGGGCTGCGACGCCGTCAGCGATCCGGCGCGGAAGGCGGCCTGCAGCAGCACGAAACTGACCAGACCGATGACGGCCGTCGCCCACAGCGACCAGTGGGTGAACACGCCTGCCGGCCCCTGGTCCCGCCGTCCCACGACCTCCTTGAGCAGCGCGGCGGTCATCGCGAACGACATCGCGGCCGCCAGGCCCAGCAGCGCAGCTCGCGGGCCGCCCCGCGTCGGACGGCTCGCCAGCACGAGGGCCACCACCACGGCGAGCACGACACCCCCGGCCGTCAGCCAGGAACCGTCGGATGCGGTCGTGCGCCCGGCGGAAGGGGAGGCCGCGGTGAGGAAGAGGGCCAGCCCGACTCCGAGAGAGGTGAACGCCGACCAGGTACGCAGATCAGGGCGGCGGTGGAACACCAGGCTGCCCACCACCAGCGTGAACAGGAGCTCACTGGCCAGCAGCGGCTGGACGACGGACAGGCTGCCCACGGCGAGGGCCCAGGCCTGGAACACGGTGGACAGGATCAGCAGACCGAAGCCGGCGAGCCAGTGCGGCCGTTGCAGCACGCGCGTCAGCCACCGCACGGCGTGCCGCGCACCGCCCCGGCTGTCGGACTCCTCGGCGGCGGCCCGGCGTTGCAGGACCGAGGCCGAGGCGTTGCACAGCGCCGCCAGCAGGGCGAGGACGACCGTGAGCGCTCCCACGGGCTCCTCATCCGAATCTGGCGGCGAGGCACCGGTACAGCCCCGGCGCCCCGCCCCGCACCCGGGCGGGCAGCCGGAGCCAGCCCGGCACGTACACCTCGTCGCGACCGCGTCGTACGGCGCTCCAGACCGCGTCGGCCACCCGCTCCGGGGCCACCGGCCGGGGCCGGGACCGCAGGTAGGGGACCCCGCGGCGGGCGAAGAAGGGAGTGTCCACCACACCCGGGATCACATGGCTGACGCCCACGCCGGTGGCGCGCAGTTCGTACCGCAAGGCGTCGGCGAAGACGCCGAGCGCGGCCTTGACCGCGGAGTACACGGCCTCTTCGCGTACGGCGACGCTGCCGGCCACGGAGCCGATCAGCACGATGCGTCCCGAGTTCGCCTGCGTCATGTGGGGCACGAACTGCCGTACGAGATGCAGGGTGGAGAGCAGGTCCACGGCGACGACCTCCTCGATGGCGGAACTGGGCATGGTCGTGAAGTCGCCCGCCCAGCCCACCCCGGCACAGGCCACCAGCAGGTCGGGCCTGCCGACCTGGTCGAGGACGAAGTCGCACAGGAGCCGGTCGGTGTGCGGGCGGGTGAGGTCCGCGGGGAAGGCCACGGCCGACGCCTGTGCGGCCACCCGGTTCAGCCGGGTGGGGTCGCGTCCGTTGAGGACCATGTGCCAGCCGCCCTCGGCGGCCAGCCGACGGGCGACGGCCGCACCGATACCGGAAGAGGCGCCTGTCACCAGGGCCGAGCCGCGCAAGCGGGTTGCCCGGTGCGTGGTGCGCGGGTGCGCTGCCGGGGCCGAGCCGGGCGCGGGCACAGCCGTGGCTGTCCCGTCTGTGTGGTGAGGGGCGTGAGACATGGGCGGACCTCGCTGCACTGGTGGACCGGACGAAGCTTCTTCGGCAGTGCCTCCTCGGAGCCGGTGCGAGGGCATCCAGGCCTCCGCTGCCGCCGCTCCCGCTCATGGACGTCCTTTCACCTTGGCACACCGGCATGGACAAAGCGGACTTCACCGGCGGTCGACGGACGGCCGGCAGCGGGTCCCGCCGGGCGCGGGCAGGCTCGTGACCTCGGCGATCGCCTCGGGCGAGGGGTGGCAGCGGCGCCGCATGTTCTTGGACTCGCGGCACCGAGACCGCGCCCTGCGCACCGGCAGGCTGGCCGCTGCGTCACCGGGGGGTGAGAATGAAATGCCGGTACCCGTGCGGGACCGGCTCGTGCCTGTCGCCCGCCGACGGAACCTAAAGTCCAGTGCGGCCGAATTTCGAGGATTCATGGCTGTTCACCCGTCCGCTCGCCATGAGGCGGCCTCGGCGCCGGAAGCCGAACGGGTGCTGCTGGTCAGCGCCGGCATGGGAGCCGGGCACGACAGTGTGGCGGCCGAGCTCGCCCGTCGCGTCCGTGCCGAGGGAAAGCAGGCGCACGTCGTCGACGTGCTCGCGCTGCTGCCCTGCGGTCTGGGGGCGGGACTGCGCGGGTTCTACGGGGCCTGCGTCCGAGGCGCCCCGTGGGCCTACGAGGGCATCTACGAGCTGTTCTTCAGGCTCGGCGCCGGCCGTCGCCCGGCCGGCACCCCCCTGGCCCGGCTCGCCGCCGACGCCTTCATGACATCCGTGCGCCGGTCGCGCCCCGACGTGGTGGTACCGGTCTTCCATCTGGCGGCACAGCTGACGGGGGAGCTGAGGGCCGCCGGTGTGCTGCGCGTGCCCAGCACCGTGATGATCGTCGACTTCGCGGTGCACCGGCAGTGGCTGCATCCCGGCAACGATCTCCATCTGTGCGTCTCGGACGACGGCGCCCGCCAGGTGCGCCGGTGGCTGGGCGGAGCGGCGGAGACGGTCGGCCCGGTGGTGGACCCGCGCTTCTTCGGTGACGCAGGAGACACAGAGGCGCCCACCTGGCGCGAACATCTGGCGAGCCGTGGGGCCGGGCGCCCCGCGGTGCTGGTGTCGGCCGGCGCCTGGGGCGTCGGCTCACATCTGCCCGACACGGCTCGGCTGCTCGCCGCGCGAGGTTTCCTGCCGGTCGTGCTCAGCGGACGCAATGAGCGGTTGCGCCGGGCGCTGTCCCGTACACCGGGTGTGCTCGCGCCCGGCTGGGTGACGGACATGCCCCGGCTGTTGCGGGCCTGCGCCGCGCTGGTGGACAACGCCGCCGGGCAGACCGCCGTCCAGGCGCTGGCGGCCGGTGTGCCCGTGGTCGGGTACCGGCCGCTGCCCGGGCACGGGGCGGAAGGGGTACGGCGGATGGCCGCCCTCGGGCTGTGCGACTTCGCGGCCGACGCTACCGGCCTGCTCGGGTCGCTCGACCGCCTGACCGCACCGGGCCCGGAGCGGGATCGACGCATCGCGGCGGGAAGGGCGGTGTTCCGGGACGACCTGCTCGCGCGAGTGATCGCCCGGCCGGGTCGACGGTGTTCACCCTGAGCCCCGGCCGGAAATCCCGGCGGCGGCACCGCGGCTGCGTCCCACCGGGCAGTGCTCGGCGAGCGGTCCCACCGCCAGCCCCGCCGCGTGACAGCCGTTCACGATGTCCGGGAGCGCCGCCAGGGTGGAGCGCCAGCAGTCCGGCGCCGCGACGCGGTCGGAATCGTGCAGGAGGACCGTGCCGCCGGCCCGTAGATCGGCGCCGACCCGCGCCCGTACCGAGACGGCAGTGGCGTCCTCCGTCCAGTCCTTCCCCCAGGCGCTCCACAGGACCGTTCGCAGCCCCGCCCGGTGCGCGGCCGCCCAGCGTCCGGAGGTCAGGATCCCGAAGGGCGGGCGGTACCAGCGCGGGCGTTGCCCCGCGAGGCCGTACAACGCCTCCACGGAGAGCATGACCTCGCGTCGGTCGCGGGCGGGCGACGGCAGCCAGGGGCGGTCGTGCGTCCAGCCGTGGACGGCGAGCTCGTGGCCGCGCCCGGCCATCTCGCGGACGAGCGCCGGATACCGCACCGCGCTCTCGCCCAGCAGGAAGAAGGTGGCCCGGACACCGAGGTCGTCCAGGGCATCCAGGAACCACGGGGTGGAGCCGGGGTCGGGTCCGTCGTCGAAGGTCAGGGCGATGTGGTTCGGGCGGCCGAGGCCGGCCAGTCCGGGGAAGAACCGGTGCCGCAGCCCGGGGAGCCAGGTGGCGGCAGGTCCGATGTGGGCCGCGGCCACGGTCATGAGGGGGAGCAGCACGCCCGTGGACATGCCGCGCACGGGCGGGGGGCGGGTCGGCCGGGTCATCGACGACGTACCTCCTCGAACGGCTGCGGACCGGCGGCGCTCGACCGGCACGGCCGCAGCATGGGTCCCCCGCACGCGGAGCGGCTTGCCTGCGGCGGGGACGGTCCTGACGGTCCCGAGGTAACCAGCCCGCCCGTCGCCAAACCACGGCTCTGGACTTTTTAGGTCAATCAAGTTGTCATAAGAATCCGCGGGAAGGTCGCAGGAAGACCTGCCGCACGTCCCCCAGAGATCGGAGCCCGGGTGAGCACCTTCGACGGCACGGACGACGTGGCCCCCGCCGACCGGCTCGCGGCCGGACGGCGGCGCCGCACGACGCGGACGGGCACCGTGCTCAGCCAGGAACTGATCGTGCAGACGGCGATCCGCCTGCTGGAGCAGCCGGGCAACGACGCGCTGAGCGTGCGGCGTCTGGGCATCGCCCTGGGGGCCGACCCCTCCGCGCTGTACCGCTATTTCCGCAGCACCGACGATCTCGTCCTCGCGGTCGCGGACGAACTGATCGGGATGAGCCTCAAGGATGTGCGGATCACCGGCGACTGGCGCGTGGACCTGCGCCGTATCGGTACGGACCTGCACCGCACGTACACCGCCCATCCCCAGGTCGCGGTGCTGACGGCCTCCCGTGTCACCCGCCGTCCCAACGAGATACGAGGGGTCGAGATCGGTCTGGGCATCCTGCGCGACGCCGGCTTCGGACCGGAGGACGCGGCCCGGTACTACCACCGGTTCATCGACTTCGCGCTGGGCTTCGCCGCCATCGACGCGGCCGCCCACGCGCTCCCCACGGAGGCCGGTGCGGCCGACCGCGCGGCCTGGCAGGGGACGTACGCCTGTCTGCCCCCCGACCGGTATCCCCGCATCGCCGAATCCGCGCACACCCTGGCGCGGACCATGAGCACCAGCGCCTACCCGGGTGCGCTGGAGGTCTTCCTCGACGGAGTCCAGGCCGCACTGGACCGGCTCGGCCGGTGAGGGTGCGCGGCCGCCTCGCCCGGGGTCACGTCACGGTGAGCGGAAGGCCGTTACTCACTTTCGGGTGACGGCCTGCTCGGTCCCGGCACGGCGCGGGGCGGCGGTCGATCGGCGTTCCCCAACGCCTGCACGGGACGGGCGGCCTGACGGGGTGCCAGGGACGAACACCCGGAACATACATGGGTAATGCATCCAAGAGTCACGGAAATGTGGTCAACGTGTAACAGCAGCCGGTTTTCCGTCCGAAGGCGGTGCATTACGGACAGAGTGTGCGTGCGGCTGCAAAAGGGGCCGCGACCTCGTACATCGCGCCGGTGCCCCGGCGGCCCGCACGGCCGCTCACGGGCCGGCGCCCGCACCGTCAGGGGGACTTCATGTCCACTTCTGTCTCTGTCACCGCCCGCTGGATCTCTCCTCGCCGTCTGGCCGCCGCCGCGCTGGCGGCGGGCGCCATGGTGGGTGTGGCGGCGCTGCCGGCGTCCGCGGCCGGAATGGTCCGGCACGAGCCGCTGGTGGAGATCACGGCCGTGCAGGCCGATTCCCCCGGGCGTGACGTGCGTTCCGACCGCTCGCTGAACAAGGAATGGGTCGAGCTGACCAACAGCACGCGCCGGACCGTCAACCTCGACGGCTGGACCCTGCGCGACAACGTCGGCCGTACCTACGTCTTCCACCACTACCGTCTCGGCGGTCGCGACACGGTCCGTATCCACACCGGTCAGGGCCGTGACACCCGCACCGACCTGTACCAGGACCGCCGCGACCACGCCTGGGACAACTACCGCGGCACCATCACCCTGCGCGACGACCGCGGCCGCTTCGTCGACGACGAGTCCTGGGGCCGCTACCGCCACCACGGCGACTACCGCCACGACGGCGACTACCGTCACGGCGACTACCGCCACCACGGAGACGACCGTCGTCACGGTGACCACCGCGGACACGGTGACGACCACCGTCACGGCGACCACCGCGGACACGGGAACGACCGTCGCTGACCCCGCGCACCGCACACCGCGTCCGGTCGGCTGAACACGCCGGCCGGGCACGGCGATGAGGACACAACGGCGTGTCGGGTCCCCGCAGGGGCCCGGCGCGCCGCCGCCGTCCGGCCGGGCCGCAGGCCGGGCAGCGGTGAGGCTCCCTCGCCGACCTGGGCTGTTCACGTCTCACCTGCTAGTATCGATCTTGAGCTGGTCGGCGGAAGGCGCGCCGGTCCGCGATGCGTTGGTGGTCCAAGGAAAGACGTCCCGCTTCCTGCGGGGAAATGCAGGTGCAAGGCCTGCCCGGCGCTCTGTGAAGACCCTGTCCCGTGTTCCGCGGGGCGGGGTCTTCTGCTGTCGGCGGTGGGCCGCCAGGGCGGGATGCCGTACTTTCGTGTGCACCGGCTCGAACACGCGGGAGGGGACCTCTTGTGGCAAGCCCCCTGATCGAGACCAAGCTGTACCGCCCCCGGATACGGCAGGGCGTGGTGGCGCGCCCCCGCCTGGGCGAACTCCTCAGCCGAGGGTCGAAGTCGAGGATGACCCTTGTGTCGGCCCCGGCCGGCTTCGGGAAGACCACGGCGGTCGCCGAGTGGCTGGCGGGCGCAGCCGTCGGCCGGCGGAGCGCTGCCTGGCTGTCACTCGACGCCCGCGACAGCCAACCCGCTTCGTTCTGGACCTACTTGGTCACCGCCCTCCAGCGCGCCGCGCCCGGTGTGGGCGCCGGCGCGCTGCCGCTGTTGCAGTCGGCCCCGACGTCGGTCGAGACCGTCCTGGCCACCGTGCTCAACGAACTCGGTGCCCTGAGCGACCCGCTCGATCTGATCCTCGACGACTACCATCTCGCCGACACTCCGGACATCCGGACGGGCATGACGTTCCTGCTCGAACACCTCCCGCCGCAGGTGCACCTGGTGATCTGCACCCGCGCCGACCCGGCGCTGCCGCTCGCCCGGCTTCGAGCCCGCGGCGAACTGGTCGAACTGCGCGCCGCCGACCTCCGCTTCACCGCCGACGAGACGGCGGCCTACCTCGACGAGGCCGTCGGGCTGAAACTGATCGCCGCGGACGTCGAGGCGCTGGAGCAGCGTACCGAGGGCTGGATCGCCGCGCTGAAGCTGGCGGCGCTCTCGCTCCGCGGACGCGAGGACGTCTCCGATTTCGTGGCGGGCTTCGCGGGTGACGACCGTTATGTCGTCGACTACTTGGTCGAAGAGGTCCTCGGACGCCAGAGCGACGACGTGCGCGACTTCCTGCTCCGGACGTCCGTCCTCAACCGCCTGCACGGCCCGCTGTGCGACGCCGTCACCGGACGTCAGGACGGCAGGGCCATGCTCGAAGTCCTCGACCGGGCCAATCTGTTCGTCGACAGACTCGACGACAGGCGCCGCTGGTACCGCTATCACCATCTCTTCGCGGACGTCCTGCGCACACATCTGGCCGACGAACGGCCCGACGAGGTCGCGAGCCTGCACCGCCGGGCCGGCCAGTGGTACGCCGACGCAGGCGAGCCGGTGCCCGCGGTCGGCCACGCACTCGAGGCGGGAGACGTCGACCGGGCAGCCGACCTCGTCGAACGCGCGATCCCCGCGTTGCAGCGCGACCGGCAGGAAGCCACCATCTGCGGCTGGATCAAGGATCTCCCGGACGACGTCGTGCGCGTGCGCCCGGTGCTCGCCGTGGGTCTGGTCGGCGCGCTCATGACGCGCGGCGAGTTCGAGGGGGTCGAGGACCGTCTGGACGGCGCCGAGCGGCTGCTCGACGACTGCGGACGGGCAGGCCCGGCGGCCGAACCGGTCGTTGGTGACCGGAGTGCGCTGGCCCGGCTGCCCGGCGCGATCGAGATGTACCGCTCGGCCCTTTCCCTGGCGCGAGGCGACTCGTCCGCGACCCTGCTCCACGCACGGCGGGCCATCGACCGGGCGGCCGCGGACGACCACGTGATCCGGGCCGCGGCGGCGGCCCTGTCGGGGCTCGCCAGTTGGGGCAGCGGCGACCTGGACGCCGCCCACGCGTCCTACTCCGCCGCCGTCGAGGGCCTGCTGCGGGCCGGGTATGTCGCGGACGTGCTGGGCTGCTCCATCACGCTGGCCGACATCCGCATCACTCAGGGCCGGCTGACCGACGCGCAACGCACCTACGAACGGGCCCTGCGGCTGGCCGCCGAGGCACCGGACACCCTGCGCGGCAGCTCGGACATGTATGTCGGGCTGTGCCAGATCGCCTGGGAACGCGGAGACGCGGCGGCCGCGACCGGACATCTGCAACGAGCGCGGGAACTCGGTGAGCTCGCCGGACTGCCGCAGCACCCCTACCGGTGGAGGGTCGCTCAGGCCCGGATCCTGGACGCCGAGGGCGATCAGGCCGGCGCCCTGGACCTGCTGGAGGAAGCGGAGCGCGTCTACACCGGTGACCTCTCCCCGGACGTACGACCGGTCCCGGCCACCCGGGTACGGCTGCTGCTCACCCACGGCGACCTGGGCGAGGCCCGTGACTGGGCCCGCCGGCAGGGCCTGACCACGGACGACGAGCTGTCGTACGTACGCGAGTACGAGCACATCACCCTGGCCCGCATCCTGCTCGCCGCCCACACGGCGGAGCCTTCCGGATCCGCGCTCGGCACCGCCGCCCCCTTCCTCCAGCGGCTCCTGACGGCCGCCGAGGCCGGCGGACGCAGCGCCGCCGTCATCGAGATCCTCGTACTGCTGGCACGGGTCCATGACGCCCACGGCGACTCCGCCGCCGCCCTCGCCGCCCTGGAGCGGGCCCTGACCCTGGCCGAACCGCAAGGCCATGTCCGCGTCTTCGCCGACGACGGACCGCCGCTGACCGCACTGCTCACCACTGTCGTGCGGCAGCGGCCCGGCTGGGCGTACCCGCGCCGGCTCCTGGAGGCGGCCCACCGGACCGGTGGCGCCACCGGCGAGGCGACGGGTACGACGTCCGCGGCCACGCGGCACGCGCTCGTCGAGCCGTTGAGCGAGCGCGAGTCGGAGGTGCTGCGACTGCTCGCTGGTGAGCTCGCCGGCCCGGACATCGCCCGCCGGCTCCATGTGTCCCTGAACACCCTGCGCACGCACACCAGGCACATCTACACCAAGCTCGGGGTCAACAGCCGGCGGGAAGCGGTCCGGGTGGCCGCGCGCCTCGACCTCATCCCCCGCGCACCCGGCCGCTGAAAGGCCGGAGAAGGGCCTCCGGAAGACCCGGCCGCGCCATCACCACCACGGTCACCACATCTGGTGACGACCGCTCACCACACTGCTTGAGACCTTGCAGTCGGCTTCCTGACCCGCAAGGCCCGAGGAGCGTCATGAGCACTCCCACGACCGGTCCTCAGGACCGTCGTCCCAGCTGGTACGAGATCCGCCTGCAGGGCCGTCTCGACCCCCGCTGGGCGACCCGGTTCGACGGCATGACCCTCACGACCGACAGCGACGGGACAACCCTTCTCCAGGGTCCCGTCGTGGACCAGGCGGCACTGCACGGCCTGCTGCACAGGCTGCGTGACACCGGCCTCCCGATGGTCTCGGTCGCCCGGGTGGAGACGGGCCCACGGGAGGACGACCCGACGACGCGCCCACCCCGCACATCCGCGAACCCAGAACCCGGAGACTGACATGACCAGCACCCTGCCGACGGCCCCTGCCGCACACGCACGGACCGAGCGGACGAGGAACCACGCCCGCGCGGCCGGAGCGTTCTACCTGATCACCTTCGTGGCATCCATCCCCGCACTCCTGCTGATCGCCCCCGTCCTGGACCACGCCGACTACATCACCGGCGCAGGCGACGACACCCGTGTGCTGTGGGGGTGTCTGCTCGACCTGATCAGCGCCCTGGCCTGCATCGGCACCGCCGTCGCGGTCTTCCCCGTCGTCAAACGGGCCGGCGAGGCACTGGCCCTGGGCTTTGTCACATCACGCCTGGTCGAGGCCGCCGTCATCCTGATCGGCGTGGTGAGCCTGCTGTCCGTGATCACCCTGCGCCAGGACCTGACCGGCGCGACCGGTCAGGACGCGGCGACACTGGTCACCACCGGGAGGGCGCTGGTGGCCGTCCGCGACTGGACCTTCCTGCTCGGCCCCGGCTTCATGGCCTGCATCAACGCCCTGCTGTTCGGCACGCTGCTGTACCGTTCCCGGCTGGTGCCACGCCTCATTCCCGTCCTGGGCTTCATCGGAGCCCCGGTGCTCCTGACGTCCGGCATCGCGACCTTCTTCGGCCACAACGACCAGCTCTCCACCTGGTCGTTCCTCGCGGCCCTGCCCATCGCCGCCTGGGAACTGGCTGTCGGCACCTACATGCTCGTCAAGGGCTTCAGGCCCGCGGTTCCCACCGCCGAGCAAGCCTGAACAGCGCGCGGCTGCGTCGGCTACGAGGCGGCAGCCGCGCGTTCCCGGACGAGCGCGTAGGCCATGAGGCCGAGCAGGACCGCCAGCAGGACGGCCGAGGAGCCGGCGGTGCCCAGGTCCAGCCCACCCTTGGCGGCCGGCTTGGTGAGGAGGTCGCCCGCCGTCGCGCCGAGCGGGCGGGTGAGGACGAACGCGAGCCAGAACAGGAGCACGTTCGGCACCACGGGCACCTTCATCAGCGCCACCAGGACGGCGAGCGCCCCGGTCACCAGCAGCGCGCCGCCGGCATAGCCGAGGCCGGAGCTGTCCGAGAGGAAGTCGCCCATCGAGGTGCCCAGCGTGTTGGAGACGAGGATCGCCGACCAGAACAGGGCCTCCCCGCGGAACGTGACGATGTCGCGGATCTGGAAGGTCATCCCGCTCAGCCGCCAGATCGCGAAGATGACCACCAGGACCGACAGCAGGATCGCCGCGCCGGACGGGTAGCCGAGGCCCAGGCCCTGCGGTCCCCAGCCAAGTGAAGTGGCGCCCACGGAGAGATACTTGGAGCTGGCGTCGCGGTTCATGAAGTCGGACATGGTGGTGCCGGCCATGCTGGTCGACAGGATCACCGTCCAGTAGAAGAACGGGTTGTAGCGGCTGGAGCGGAGCTGGACGACCAGCGTCACCACGAAGATCAGGAACAGGGCGACCGTCGTGAGGAAGTAGCCGAGTTTCAGGGTCTGGGAGAAGAGGTCTCCGGCGGTCTCGCCCAGCGTCGTCGCGGCGACCTTCATGATCCAGAACGCGAGGGTGACTTCGGGCAGTTTCTTCATCACCGAGGCGGTCGGACCCGCGACATCGAGGTCGGTGAGGACTTTCGGCTGCTGCAAGGTGGGGGGCTCCTTGTGTGTCGTACGGCAGGGCGCTCGCCCCGCGCTGGGGGTGCGCCCTGCCACGTGAGCGACCGTGCCGAGACGATCGCGATCGACGACCGTCGCAGCGCCGGCCTGAACACATCCTGAACGTCTGCCCCGTGCCAGTTCAGGCGGCGTGGCGCACAGGGTGCCGGGACGGCGCCACGCCGTTCGGCGGCATCGCCGGACGCACGACAGGGCCGCGGCGATGGCGAAGGCGTACGACGGGTCGGTGACCGGCGCGACCACCGGCCTCGCCGTCGAGCGCGGAGAGCCTGACCTCAGGCGTCGGGACCGGATTCGGGGAGGTCGGCGGAGATGCTGTCGATGCTGCCGTCCGAGAGGACCGTCGTGTGGACGTGGACGGGCCGGATCGGGTTGGGCGGGACGAACGACCCCGGCGGGGAGATCTTCAGGAAGCGCGGGAAGACGTTCAGCGGGCTGATCGGGTCGGGCGGCCAGGCGACGATGCTGCGGTCGCTGCCGACGAAGCGGTAGTGGCCGCCGGTACTGCGTCCGATGCCGGTGGTGTTGCGCAGCTGACTGGTGATGGTGGCGGTCCCGCCGCCGCCCGCGTTGGCCACCGTGAGGACGGTGATGCGGATACGTCCGCTGATGTCGACCGGCTCCGGAGTGGTCTGCAGGGTGCCGTTCAGGGCGAGCTCAACGGTGCGCTGGTGGATGACCCGGGCGGAGGTGGAGGCGGAAGCCGTCGCCGTCGGGACCGTCAGCCCGAGCAGGGCGACGAGCAGGAAGATCTTGCCGAGGGCACGCCGAGAGTGGCCGCGCATGAGTGCTCCAATCAGTGAGGCGGGACCGTATGACCGCCCCCTCCCGCCGGACGGGTCCAGCCTGACCAGGCAGGCGGGCCGATGTCCCGCCGGACCGGGCGGACGGGTGATCCCGACACCGGCGTGCCGCAGCCCGGGGGCCGAGCTCGGCCCGCCGTCCTGTGCGGAC
>NZ_JBEOWS010000124.1:0-24672 GCF_040296125.1 Streptomyces sp. NPDC002265
ATACGCCATTAATTGTATGTTGCCTGTTGTTATGTCGTCTGCTCTTCCCATCACGGGCGACGGGGGTGGGGGTGTCGGGCACGGGGTCGGCGACGGCACCGGGCACGACGGGGGAGTGGGCCAGGTGCCGCCTCCCACGACCGCCGCCGCGGCGCCGCCTCCCGCGACCGCCACCGCGGCCATGCCGTCCGGGCCGGCCGAGGCCCATGCGCAGGCGTCGGCCGTCGCGCTGCCGGCCGGTGCGCCCACCAGCGTCCAGACCAGCGTGACAACGGCCAACACCCTTGTGCCGAAGGCGGATCGGGTCGGTTCGGGTCCTTGCACGACGGAGATCATTCGCTGCGCCGGGGCCGCACACGCAGGACCGGTCGAGGATTGCCCCGAAGGAGGGACAGGTGCCGTACGGCGGTTTGATCGGCTCGCCGCGGCGGGGCGGCCGGCACGCACGCGCGTACGAGGTGGGAGGGGCCGGGCACAGGTTCCGGAAAGAATTTCGTGCTGTGGCTGAACACAACCCCCGTACCCGTGCGTACCCAGTGTCGTGCGGCGGCTCACAGGGAGTCGCAACACCAAGTGGATGATCGGGGAGTTGACGATGAAGACCTCCTGGCGGAGCGCCTCTCTCGTGGCGAGCGCTGTGTCCGTGCTGGCGCTGACGACGGCGTGCGGCCAGGAAAACGGCGCGCCGGCCGCTAGCCAGAACGTCGGGGCCACGGCCGCGGCCGGCGGCTACGGCAGCGCGGGCACCGGTCTCGGCGCGGACACCTCCAACAACGACCCGGGGGCGCAGACCACCACCGCCGGTGAACTGACCGTGTCCGACAACGCGCAGCTCGGCAAGGTGCTCACCGACAGCACCGGGCTGACGCTGTACCGCTTCGACCAGGACACCGCGGAGCCGCCGAAGTCGAACTGCGACGGCGACTGTGCCACGACCTGGCCGCCCGTCCCCGCGGACGACGCCACGGCCGGCGCCGGCATCGACAAGGCGCTGCTGGGCGAGGTCACCCGCTCCGACGGCACGAAGCAGCTGACCGTCAACGGCTGGCCCGCGTACCGCTACGCCAAGGACACCAAGGCCGGTGACACCTCCGGTCAGGGCGTGGGCAACAAGTGGTTCGCGCTGGCCCCCGACGGCAAGAAGGCGAAGGCGGCCAGCCTGGCCGGGCTGTCCGTCCGCAAGGACCCCACCCTGGGTGACATCGTCGTCGACAAGAACGGCATGACGGTCTACCGGTTCCTGAAGGACAAGGCGTGGCCGAAGTCGGTGTCGAACTGCACCGGGGCCTGCCTGGAGAAGTGGCCGGCGGTCGGGCCCGTCGCCGCGAACGACACCGAGGGTGTCGTGAAGAAGGGCCTGATGAGCTTCACCCGGCCCGACGGGGTCAAGCAGCAGACGGTCAACTGCTGGCCGATCTACACCTTCTCCGGTGACAAGGCGGCCGGGGACATCAACGGTCAGGGCGTCGGCGGTACGTGGTACGCGGTCTCCCCCGACGGAAAGCCGGTCGGCGCGCCGAAGCAGTAGGGATCACCTCCCCAGGGCTGATCGCTGCTGCCCGATGACGCGCGCGACCCAGATCCGCCCCCTCCGGCCGCACGGAGGGGGCGGATCGCTGTGCGTGGTGAGGGCGCTTAACGCCGAGTTTTCCTGGCAGTTGATCAAACTTCATGATTCTCGGGGAGTCTTCGGAGCTGCCCGAGTGCATCAGTGCCTCGGGTACCTTTCGCGGCGCGGGCCGGACCTCTCTCCGGCACGTGCCGCAGGCAGTGACCGGGAACGGACGGTCAATTTCCGTTTCCGCTCGCTCCTTTGGCGGGCGATCAGTAGCCTCAGCTCGAACACCGGATCGTCCACGCCTTGGAGGGTTGGATGGAGCGTCCCGCTTGGGCCCCACGGAGCATCGACATCTCGGTGCCGAGCGTTTCGCGCATCTACGACTACTACCTGGGCGGTTCGCACAACTTCGAGGTCGACCGGCAAGCGGCCCGCAGGGCCATGGAGTTCATGCCGGGACTTCCCAGGATCATGCAGGCGAACCGGGCGTTCCTGCGCCGCGCGGTGCGCTTCGCGGTCGCCGAGGGCGTCACCCAGTTCCTCGACATCGGCTCCGGCATCCCCACGCACGGCAACGTCCACGAGGTGGCGCAGGCCGCGGCCCCCGGTGCGCGGGTGATGTACGTGGACCACGACCCGGTGGCCGTCGCGCACAGCGAGGCGGTGCTTGCGGGCAACGACGGCACGGACGTGGTCGCCGCCGATCTGCGCAAGCCCCGGGAGATCCTGTCGAATCCTCAGGTCCGGCAGCTGATCGACCTGAATCGTCCAGTGGCGCTGCTTCTCGTTGCCATACTGCACTTCGTGGAAGACGCGGACGACCCGTACGGTGCGGTGGCGGAGCTGCGCGAGGCCCTCGCGCCCGGCAGCCTGCTGATCCTCACGCATGCCTCGTACGAGGGAATCCCGCTGCCGCCGGAGCGGGCCGAGGGCGCGGTGGACGTATACAAGGACATTCGCAACCCGCTCATCATGCGCTCGCGGAACGAGATCGAGCGGTTCTTCGAAGGGTACGACATGGTGGAACCGGGACTGGTGCCGATGCCGCGGTGGCGGCCGGACACGGCGCCGGAGGACGACGACCCCTACGCCTACTCCGGTTTCGCGGGCGTGGGGCGTACGGCGTGACCGCGGAACCGGACGGCCCGGAGGGCAGACTGCGGCGGTTCGCCACGATCTGGAGCCGGGCGGTGTACCCGGTCACCTCGACGTCCCTGACCCGGCCGGAGTTCGAGGAACTGCTGCTGCCGCTGGCCAGGCGGCTGAGCAAGGCACTGCGGGCCCGCAGCTTCGACGCCGCCGAGGGCAAGGCGGTCGGCGCCGCCCTCGTCGCGGCGCACTGCACGGACCCCGACGCGCTCGGCCCCGCGCTGGACTGCGTCGACGCCTACCTGGTGCTCTACTGCGGCGGCAACGGCTCCCAGGAGGACCTGAGGACCCGTTCCTCCCGGCTCCAGCACGCCATGGCCGCCGGGTACGCGCAGGCGCTGCGCGACCGCACCCTGGCCGAGCAGGAGGCGATCGCCCGAGCCGCGCTCCAGGCGCAGGGCGTGGTCGCCCAGGCGCTGCACGCGAGCGAGGCGCGCTTCCGGGCCGTGTTCGAAGGCGCGGCCATAGGTATCAGCATCGCCGACCTGGACGGCAACGTCCTGGAGGTCAACGGGGCGATGCTGCGCATGTTCGGCGGCTCCGAGCAGACGCTGCGCGGCCGCAACGTCCGGGACTGGACGCACGCCGAGGACGCGCCCCAGGTCTGGCGGCTGTACGAGGAACTGGTGCGCGGCGACCGCGAGCACTACCACGTGGAGAAGGCCTACTACCGCCCCGACGGGACGGTGCTGTGGACCAACCTCACGGTCTCCCTGCTGCGCGACGCCGACGGCGCGCCGCAGTACCAGCTGGCGCTGATGGAGGACACCACCGAGCGCCGCCTGCTCAACCTCCGGCTGCGCTACGAGGCCACGCACGACGCGCTCACCGGGCTGCCCAACCGCACCCTGTTCTTCGAACGGCTGGAGAAGGTGCTGAGTTCCGGCCCCGGACAGCGGTTCGGCCTGTGCTACCTCGACCTGGACGGCTTCAAGACCATCAACGACAGCCTCGGCCACGCGGCCGGCGACCGGCTGCTGGTCGAGGTCGCCGACCGTCTCCAGTCCTGCGCGACCGCGCCCGGCGAGATGGTCGCGCGGCTGGGCGGCGACGAGTTCGTCGCGCTGACCACCGGGCCCGACACCCAGCGGGAGGTCGACGAGCTCGCCGCCCGCATCATGAACGCCCTGGTCGCCCCGATCAGCGTCGACGGCCGGGAGCTGACCGTGCGCGGCAGCATCGGCGTGGTCGAGGGCGCGGCCCAGGAGCGCAGCGCGGCGGAGGTGCTGCGCAGCGCCGACATCACGATGTACCGGGCCAAGTCCGCGGGCGGCAACCGCTTCGAGCTCGCCGACCCGGAGGCCGACGCCCGCGCCATCACCCGGCACGGGCTCACCACGGCACTGCCGGCCGCTCTGGAGCGGGGCGAGTTCTTCATCGAGTACCAGCCCCTGGTCCACCTCGGCGACGGCAGCGTGCACGGCGCCGAGGCGCTGGTGCGCTGGCTGCATCCGCAGCACGGCGTCCTCGGCCCCGACCGGTTCATCCCGCTCGCCGAACACACCGGCCTGATCGTCCCGTTGGGCCGCTGGGTGCTGGAGCAGTCGGTCCGTCAGGCCGGCCGGTGGCACGAACGTCACGCCGACAGCGGCCCGTTGCGCATCAACGTCAACCTCTCGCCCTGCCAGCTCACCCACCCCGGCCTGGTGCAGGACACGGTCGAGATCCTGGAGCGCACCGGTGTCGCCCCCGAGGCGCTCTGCCTGGAGGTGACCGAGTCGGCGCTGATCGGCGCGGACGACGACCTGCTCAAACCGTTGCGCCGGCTGGCCGAGATGGGCGTCGACATCGCGCTGGACGACTTCGGCACCGGCTACTCCAACCTCGCCAACCTGCGACGGCTGCCGGTGAGCATCCTCAAGCTGGACCGCTCCTTCACGCAGAGCATGCAGCAGTTCCCGGCCGACCCCGTCGATCTGAAGATCGTCGAGGGGATCGTCTCGCTCGCCCACAGCCTGGACCTCGCGGTGACCGTCGAGGGCGTCGAAACCGGCGCCCAGGCCGAGCAGTTGCGGATCCTGGGCTGCGACACGGCCCAGGGCTGGTACTACGCCCGCCCCGGCCCGCCGGAGCGGCTGCACGAGCTGGCGCTGGTGGACGCGACGGGGTGAGCGCCGTAATCCGGTTGCGCCGGTGCCGGGACCACATGTGAGCATCGGCGCGTGACCCCTGAACCAGACGCCGTGAACTCGGATGCCGTGAGCGAGGCGATCGCCCGCGAACTGCGCCTCCTGGACCCGGCCGTGCGCTCCTCCCGCGCCGAGGCCCTCCCGCTGTTCGACCCCGAGTTCGTCGAGGTCGGCGCCTCCGGGCGGCGCTACACGTACGAGGAGACCGTGGCCGGGCTGCCCGACAAGCCGGGCAGCGCGGCCGACGGTCCGCGCTACCAGGCGTCGGCGTTCACCGGGGTGGTCCTGGCGCCCGGCCTGGTGCACCTCACCTTCGAGACCGAGTTCGACGGACAGCGGGCCCGCCGCACCTCCCTGTGGCGCAGGCTCGACGCGGAGACGGGCTGGCGGATGTACTACCACCAGGGCACTCCGGTGCCGCCGGAGATCGACTAGCGCCGCTGCACTGGGACGCGCTGCCGTTCACCGTTCCAGCAGCATCCGCTGGAGTTCCCGGGCCGCCCGTGGCGGCGCCACGTCGCTGCGGTGGGCCAGGGCGATCGTGCGTTGCAGGCCGGGCT
Source organism: Streptomyces sp. NPDC002265 (assembly GCF_040296125.1). Taxonomy (NCBI): domain Bacteria; kingdom Bacillati; phylum Actinomycetota; class Actinomycetes; order Kitasatosporales; family Streptomycetaceae; genus Streptomyces; species Streptomyces sp. NPDC002265. The sequence continues at coordinate 5,397 of NZ_JBEOWS010000124.1, forward strand.
GGGCCAGCGGGGTCACCCGCAGCCCGTGCCCGGCGCGCGCGGCCACCATGCGCGGTACGACGGCGACGCCCAGCCCGGCCCGTACGAAGCCCAGTACCGCGTCCATCTCGCCGCCCTCCACCGCGAAGTCAGGCTCGAACCCCTCGACGCGGCATGCGGCCACGGTCAGTTCCCTGAGGTCGTAGCCGTGCCGGAACATCACCAGCCGCTCGCTCTCCAGATCGGCCACGCGCACCGCCTGCCGGCCGCCGCCGGGCGGGTCCGCCTCCGGTGACGACACCACCACCAGGTCCTCGCGCAGCAGCTCCACCGTGGTCAGCGCGGGCGACGGGGTGGGCAGCGGCAGCACCACCAGCGCCAGGTCCAGGGCGCCGCGGGCCAGCTCCCGGACGAGGTCGTGCGAGCCGCTCTCCTCGATGATCAGCTGGACGCCGGGATAGCGGTCGTGGAAGGCGCGCAGCACGTCGGGCAGCAGACCGGTGCACAGGCTCGGGGGCGCGCCCAGCCGCACCCGGCCGCTGCGCAGCTGCAACAGCTCCAGCACCTCGTGCCGCGCGGTGTCCGCGTCGGCCAGGATGCGCCGGGCCAGCGGCAGCAGCGCCTCGCCCGCGTCGGTGAGCGTGATGTTGCCCCGGGCGCGCAGGAACAGATCCGCCCCGAGCTCCCGTTCCAGGGCCTTGATCTGCTGCGACAACGACGGCTGCGCCACATGCACGGACTCCGCGGCCCGGGTGAAGTGCCGGCTCTCGGCGACCGCCACGAAGTACTGGAGCTGCTGGAACTGCATACCTCCACGGTAACCCATCGATAGTCACAAGCTATGGATTCGAGCTGGACCATGTCTTGGACCGATTGGGACCTTCGGCCCTAACGTCAGGACTCATGGCTCTGGCAACGCGGACGGACCGACGGGCGTCACTGGCACGCACCGTGTGGGACTCCTCCATCGGCAAGAAGGCAGTGATGGCCGTCAGCGGCCTGATCATGCTGCTGTACCTGGTCGCCCATGTGATCGGCAACCTGAAGATCTTCTTCGGGGCGGGCGAGTTCAACCACTACGCCCACTGGCTGCGCACCGTCGGCGAGCCCTTCATGCACTACGGGTGGACCCTCTGGCTCGTCCGTGTCGTGCTGGTGCTCGCGGTGGTCGCCCACGCCACCTCCGCCTACCAGCTCAGCCGCCGCGACATCAAGGCACGCCCCGGCAAGTACGTGCACAAGAAGCCCCGGGCGAGCTACGCGACGCGCACCATGCGCTGGGGCGGCATCATCCTCGGCCTGTTCATCGTGTGGCACATCCTCGACCTGACCACCGGCACCGTGCACTCCGGCGGTTTCCAGGAGGGCCACCCCTACCAGAACGTCGTCGACACCTTCTCCACCTGGTACGGCGACGTCATCTACATCGTCGCGATGCTCGCCCTGGGCCTGCACGTCCGGCACGGCTTCTGGAGCGCCGCCCAGACCCTCGGCGCCGGCAGCCGTACCCGTGACCGGGCCCTGAAGATCTTCGCCGACGTCCTCGCACTGCTGCTCACGGCCGGCTTCGTCGCCGTACCCGTGGGCGTGATGACCGGAGTGGTGAGCTGACACATGACCGACTACGCCGAATACCGCACGGGTGAACCGATCGTGGACGGCAAGGCCCCGTCCGGCCCCGTCGCCGAGCGCTGGGACAAGCGCCGCTTCGAGGCCAAGCTGGTGAACCCCGCCAACCGCCGCAAGCACACGGTCATCGTCGTGGGCACCGGGCTGGCCGGCGGCTCGGCCGGCGCCACCCTCGCCGAACAGGGCTACCACGTCGTCCAGTTCTGCTACCAGGACTCCCCGCGCCGGGCCCACTCCATCGCCGCCCAGGGCGGCATCAACGCCGCGAAGAACTACCGCAACGACGGCGACTCGGTCCACCGGCTGTTCTACGACACCGTCAAGGGCGGCGACTTCCGCGCCCGCGAGTCCAACGTCCACCGCCTCGCCCAGATCTCCGTCGAGATCATCGACCAGTGCGTGGCCCAGGGCGTGCCCTTCGCCCGTGAGTACGGCGGCCTGCTCGACACCCGCTCCTTCGGCGGCGTCCAGGTCTCCCGCACCTTCTACGCGCGCGGCCAGACGGGCCAGCAACTCCTGCTCGGCGCCTACCAGGCGCTGTCCCGGCAGATCGCGGCCGGGAACGTGGAGATGCACCCGCGTACCGAGATGCTCGACCTGATCGTCGTCGACGGACGGGCCCGCGGCATCGTCGCCCGGGACCTGATCACGGGCCGCGTCGACACGTACTTCGCGGACGCCGTCGTCCTAGCCTCCGGCGGCTACGGCAACGTCTTCTACCTGTCGACCAACGCCATGAACTCCAACGCCACCGCCGTCTGGCGGGCGCACCGGCGCGGCGCCCTGTTCGCCAATCCCTGCTTCACCCAGATCCACCCCACCTGCATCCCGCGCACCGGCGACCACCAGTCCAAGCTGACCCTGATGAGCGAGTCGCTGCGCAACGACGGCCGCATCTGGGTGCCGAAGGCCAAGGGCGACGACCGGCCGCCGAACCGCATCCCCGAGGACGAGCGCGACTACTACCTGGAGCGCATCTACCCCTCCTTCGGCAACCTGGTCCCGCGCGACATCGCCTCGCGCGCAGCCAAGAACGTCTGCGACGAGGGCCGGGGCGTGGGCCCCGGCGGCCAGGGCGTCTACCTGGACTTCGCCGACGCCATCGCCCGGATGGGCCGGGCGAAGGTCGAGGAGAAGTACGGCAACCTCTTCGACATGTACGAGCGGATCACCGCGGAGAACCCCTACGAGGTGCCGATGCGGATCTATCCCGCCGTGCACTACACGATGGGCGGACTGTGGGTCGACTACGACCTCCAGACCACCGTCCCCGGCCTGTTCGCGATCGGCGAGGCCAACTTCTCCGACCACGGCGCCAACCGCCTCGGCGCCTCCGCGCTGATGCAGGGACTGGCGGACGGCTACTTCGTGCTGCCGTCCACCATCAACGACTACCTGGCCCGCGCCCCGCACCAGGAACAGGTGACCGCGGAACACCCCGTCGTGCAGGAGGTGCTGGCGGAGACCGAGGACCGGCTCAGCCTGCTCCTGGCCGTCGACGGCGACCGCACCCCGGACTCCTTCCATCGCGAACTCGGCGAACTGATGTGGGAGTTCTGCGGCATGGCCCGTACGGACGCGGGGCTGCGCAAGGCCCTGGAGCGCATCCCGCAGATCCGCGAGGAGTTCTGGCGGCGCATCAAGGTCCCCGGCACCGGCGAGGAGTTCAACCAGTCGCTGGAGAAGGCCAACCGGGTCGTCGACTACCTGGAACTCGCCGAACTGATGTGCCTCGACGCACTGCACCGCGCCGAGTCCTGCGGCGGCCACTTCCGCGAGGAGTCCCAGACCCCGGACGGCGAAGCGGCCCGAAGGGACGAGGAGTTCGCCTACGCGGCCGCCTGGGAGTTCACCGCGACCGGCGAGCCCCCGACCCTCCACAAGGAAGACCTGGTCTTCGAGTACGTCCACCCCACCCAGCGGAGCTACGCATGAAGCTCACCCTGCGCGTCTGGCGGCAGCGCAACGCCGACGCCGAAGGCGCCATGTCCACCTACGAAGTGGACGGGATCTCCTCCGACATGTCCTTCCTGGAGATGCTCGACACCCTCAACGAGGAGCTCATCCTCAAGGGCGAGGACCCCGTCGCCTTCGACCACGACTGCCGCGAGGGCATCTGCGGCGCGTGCAGCCTGGTGATCAACGGCGACGCGCACGGACCCGAGCGCACCACCACCTGCCAGCTGCACATGCGGTCCTTCCGGGACGGCGACACCATCGACGTCGAGCCCTGGCGGGCTTCGGCCTTCCCGGTCGTCAAGGACCTGGTCGTGGACCGCTCGGCCTTCGACCGGATCATCCAGGCCGGCGGCTACATCACCGCCCCCACCGGTGCCGCGCCCGAGGCCCACGCCACCCCCGTGCCGAAGCCGGACGCCGACCTCGCCTTCGAGCACGCCGAGTGCATCGGCTGCGGCGCGTGCGTGGCCGCGTGCCCGAACGGCGCGGCCATGCTGTTCACCTCGGCGAAGGTCAACCACCTCAACGTGCTGCCGCAGGGCGCGCCCGAGCGCGAGACCCGGGTCCTGGACATGGTGGCCCAGATGGACGCGGAGGGCTTCGGCGGCTGCACCCTCACCGGGGAGTGTGCCACCGCCTGCCCCAAGGGCATCCCGCTGATGTCCATCACCGGCATGAACCGGGAGTGGCTGCGGGCGACCCGCAGGGCCGCGGGCCGCTGAGGTCCGGGAGACGTTCGCCGACAGGGTGCGGGCGGGCGGGACCGGGAGTGGTGCTCATCCCCGGTCCCGCCAGGCACCCGCCGGTTCCGTCAGGCACCCGCCGGTTCCGTCAGGCACCCGCCGGTTCCGTCGGACACCTGCCGGTCCCGCCGGTCCCGCCAGGCACCTGTGGGTCCCGCCAGGCACCCGCCGGTCACGACACCGGCACCCGGCCCCGCCGGGACCGAGGCCGAACAGGGGAAAGCCGCCGGGTCGGGCGGGTCGCGCAGGCGGCCGGGCCCGGCCCGCGGCTATGGCTGTCGGCATGGCACTCCTCTCTCCTCCCGCCCCGGCCGCGGGGGACACCGCGGCACCCGCAGAGCGGCACGAACGCAGGCCCGTCCCCGGCGGTCCATGGCTGTGGCCCACGCTGACCACCCTCGCCGCCGCGCTCTACCGGATCGGTGAACCCCTGCTCGGGCGCGACGAACTGACGAGCTGGGACATGTCCGGGCGCAGCGTCGGGCAGGTGCTCGCCACCGTGCACCGGGTGGACGCCGTGGTGGGCACGTACTACCTCCTCCTGCACGGCTGGACCCGTCTGTTCGGGGACTCGCCCCTGGCCCTGCGGCTGCCCTCGGCCCTGGCCATGGCCGCCACCGCCGCCTGCGTGGCGCTGATCGGGCAGCGCCTGTTCGGCCGCCGCGCCGGACTGGCCGGCGGTCTGCTGTTCGCCCTGATCCCGGGCGTGAGCCGGTTCGCCCACGAAGCCCGCCCGTACGCCCTGGTGATGCTGGCCGTGACCCTGGCCGCGCTGCTGCTGCTGCGCGCCCTGGACCGGCCGCGCAGTCCGGTCCGCTGGGCCCTCTACGCGCTGGCGGTGGTGGCCGTCGGACTGTTCCACCTGATCGCGCTGACCTGCCTGCTGGCGCATCCGGTCCTGGTGGCCCTGCGGGGCCGGCCGGAGCGCGGCCGCTGGTGGGGTTTCTGTCTGGCCGTCACGGCCGCGGTCGCCGCGCTGTCCCCGTTGGTCGCGCTGGGCCAGTCGCAGACCGGCCGGCAGAGCTCCTGGATCACCCGGCCGGACGGCTGGGGCCTGGTCGACATCTGGTCGCAGCTGTTCTACTCCGGTCTGTGCGCCGGGGCGCTGATGCTGCTCGTCGCGCTGGCGTGCGGGCAGCGCCGGGACGCCGTCGCCTTCTGCGCGGTCTCGGCGCTGGTGCCCCCGCTGGTGATCTGGACGGTGTCCCAGGGCGGGGTGTCGTACTTCTACTTCCGCTACATGCTGTTCACCCTGCCGGCCCTCGCGGTCCTGGCCGGAGCGGGGCTCGTGGCGGCCGCCAGGACCCGGCCGGTGATCGCCGCGGTGCTCGCCGCCCTCACGCTGCTCACGCTGCCCGAACAGCTCGCCCTGGGCGAGCCGCTGGCGCACTACTGGACCGGCGGCCCCGACTACGCGGCGGCCGCCCGGACCATCAGCAAGTACTACGTGCCGGGCGACGCGATCGTCTACGACCGGGACGAGGAGGCCGGCATGTTCCCGCTCGGCGTCCGCTACTACCTGCCCCGCGACCTCGTACTGCGCGACGTCTTCCTCGACGAGCCGGCCGTCCGCCGCGACGACCTGCTGTCGACCGACTGTCCGCAGCCGGCCCGGTGCCTGCACGGCGAGAAGCGGATCTGGCTGGTGGTGATGGGCGACCAGAGCGATCCGCTGGACGGCCTGCCGCCGCTCCAGGCCGCGGCCCTGCGCGCCCATTACACCGCGTACGGGGCGGACCGTCCGGGTGGACTGACGGTGGCCCTGCTGCTGCGGACGAAGTGACACCGCGGCATTCAGGACGCAAAGAACCGGTCATTCAGCAGCCGCACATCCATGGGCCCCGCACAGGACACGTCCAGGCCAGCCGGGGGCGGAAAAAGTGAGGTGCAGATGTCCTCACGCTTCCGCTCGGCACAGGAGACCTTCATGACCGCCCTGCCCGCCTCGCCCCCTGCACTGGCAGCCCCGGCCGGAGGATCCGGCTATCTGGTCTCGCTCGCCCGCGACCAGGACGACGTCCGCGCCGCACAGCGGCTGCGGCACCAGGTGTTCGCCGGTGAGATGGGCGCCCGCCTGGACGGTCCCGAGCCGGGCCTGGACGTGGACGCCTTCGACGCCCACTGCGATCACCTTCTCATACGGGACGGCGCCACCGGCGAGGTGGTCGGCACCTACCGGCTGCTGCCGCCGGAGCGGGCCGCGGTCGCCGGACGCCTTTACTCCGAGGGCGAGTTCGACCTCGGCCCGCTCGCCCCGATCCGGCCCGGACTGGTCGAGGTCGGCCGTTCCTGCGTGCACCCCGACCACCGGGACGGCGCGGTCATCGGCCTGATCTGGGCCGGGATCGCCCGCTACATGGTCGAGCGCGGCCACGAGTGGCTGGCGGGCTGCTGCTCCGTCCCGCTGGCCGACGGCGGCACGCTGGCCGCCGCGACCTGGGACCGGGTGCGCGAGAAGCACCTGGCGCCCGAGGAGTTCCGGGTACGGCCGCTGCGGCCCTGGACCCCGCCCGCGGGCCTGACCACGCCCGCCCGCACCGAACTGCCCGCCCTGCTGCGCGGCTACATCCGACTGGGCGCCTGGGTGTGCGCCGAGCCCGCCCACGACCCCGACTTCGGAGTCGCCGACCTGTACGTGCTGCTGTCGATGCGCCGGGTCAACGAGCGCTACCTGCGGCACTTCCTCTCGCTCGTCCCGGCCTGATGAGCGTCTGGCTGCCCAGCGCGCCCTGCACCCCCGGGGCGTGTGTGGAGCCGACGGGCTCCGCCGCCGCCGTACCGAGGGCCGTGCTGCGGATGACGGCGTTGATCGTGCTGCTTCTCGCGGGGATCACGCTGGTGCCGCTGGGCCGGTGGATCCCCGCGGAGGCGATACGCCGGTGGAGCCGGTGGATCGTACGGGCCGCCGGGGTGCGGATCCGGGTCACCGGCCCGGCCGCGCCCACCGGCGGGCTGCTCCTGGTCGCCAACCACATCTCGTGGCTCGACATCCCGCTGCTCGCCGCCGTGCGGCCGGCCCGGATGCTGGCCAAGGCCGAGATCCGGCAGTGGCCGGTGGCGGGCCCGCTGGCCGCGGGCGGCGGCGTGCTGTTCATCGACCGCGACCGGCTGCGCGCCCTGCCCGGCACCGTCGCCCGCATGGCGGAGGCCCTGCGGGCCGGCGGGGCGGTCGCGGTCTTCCCCGAGGGCAGCACCTGGTGCGGCCGGGCCCAGGGGGACTTCCGCCGGGCTGCCTTCCAGGCCGCGCTCGACGCGGGGGCGGCGGTCCAGCCCGTGCACATCCGCTACCGGTTCGCCGGGGGAGCGGCCAGCACGACGCCCGCCTACGTCGGCGACGACTCGCTGCTCGCCTCGGTGTGGCGGGTGGTGTCGGCGCGCGGGCTGATCGCCGAGGTGGAGGTCCGGCCCGCCCTGCCCGCGGGAGCCCACGCCGACCGCCGCGCCCTCGCCCACGCGGCGCAGCACAGCCTGGGCGCACGGGCCGGAGGGCACCCCTGACGGCGGCGGGTGGTCCCGGCGGCGGCGGCGGCCACGCGTGCACGGTCGCCGTGCGTCCCTGACGGCCGACGGGTGGCGGGACCGGGCGCGGTCCCGCCACCCGCCCGCGCCGGACCCGGTGCCGTGACGCTGCTGCCCCGCACCCGCACCACGGTTGGGGCCTGTGCTCCGTCGACCTGCCGGACGGGTGCCGCGCGACCCGCCGGGGCGCGCCCCGCCCTCGCGGTGCCGCGCGAGGGTGGTGGGCCGGCTCCCTGACCGGTGCATATGCAGGGATGTCTGAATTGTGGCAGTTTGGGGCCATCGGACGGCTGTCGGCTGCGCAGGGAAGGCCCGCAAGGATGACTACTCCAGGTTTCGGTTTCGGACGCGGTCCCTTCGAGGGGTTCGACGAGCTGATGTCCCGGTTCTTCGGCGGCCAGGTGCAGCCGCCGCAGGCGCGCCGGGTGCAGGCGCTCGACATCGGCGGTCTGCTGTCGGAGCGCGCCCGTGAGCTCGTCGCCGAGGCCAGGGACCTGGCCGCCGCCGAGGGCAGCGAGGAGCTCGACGCCCGGCATCTGCTGGCCGCGGCCACCACGCACCACTCGACCCGCCGGCTGATCGCGGAGGCGGGCGCGGACCCCGACCGGATCAGGGAGCGGCTCGGCATCGGCGAGGACGCCGCGGAGAAGGCCGCGCCCACCACGCTCACCCCCTCGGCCAAGCGGGCCCTGCTGGACGCCTACCAGATCTCCCGTGCCGAGGACTCCTCCTACATCGGTCCCGAGCACCTGCTGCGCGCCCTCGCCGCCAACCCCGAGTCGACGGCCGGACGGGCCCTCGCCGACACCGGCTGGGAGCCGACCCGGATGCCCACCGAGACCGTGGGCGAGCGGGCCAAGGGGCCCAGCAGCACGCCGACGATCGACGAGTTCGGCCGCGACCTCACCGAGGACGCGCGGGCCGGGCGTCTCGACCCGGTGATCGGACGCGACGACGAGGTCGAACAGACCATCGAGGTCCTCTCCCGGCGCAGCAAGAACAACCCCGTCCTCATCGGCGACCCCGGCGTGGGCAAGACCGCCATCGTCGAGGGCATCGCCCAGCGGATCGTGGCCGACGACGTGCCGAAGACCCTCGCGGGCAAGCGGCTCGTCTCCCTCGACCTCGCCGGGATGGTCGCCGGCACCAAGTACCGCGGCGAGTTCGAGGAGCGGCTGAAGAAGCTGCTCGACGAGGTGAGCGAGCACGGCGACGGCCTGGTGCTGTTCCTCGACGAGATGCACACCGTCGTCGGCGCGGGCGGCGGCGGTGAGGGCGCCATGGACGCGGGCAACATGCTCAAGCCCGCCCTGGCCCGCGGCGAACTGCACCTGATCGGCGCCACCACGGTCGACGAGTACCGCAAGCACATCGAGAAGGACGCCGCGCTGGAGCGGCGCTTCGCCCCGATCCTGGTGGGCGAACCGTCCGTCGACGACACCATCGAGATCCTGCGCGGACTGCGCGACCGCTACGAGGCCCACCACCAGGTCCGTATCACCGACGAGGCGGTGGTCGCCGCGGCCGAGCTGTCCGACCGCTACATCACCTCCCGGTTCCTGCCCGACAAGGCCATCGACCTGATGGACCAGGCCGCCGCCCGGGTGCGGCTGCGCGCGAAGACCCCGCTCGCCGACACCCGCGAGATCGAGGACGACATCGCCGCCCTGAACCGGGAGAAGGACCAGGCCGTCGCCGACGAGGAGTACGAGCGGGCCAAGGAGCTCCGCGACCGGATCAAGGAGGCGGAGGGCCGGCTCGCCGAGGTGGGCCAGGCCGAGGAGCAGACGCCCAAGGTCACCGCCGAGGACATCGCCGAGGTCGTGTCCCGCACCACCGGCATCCCGGTCGCCCAGCTCACCGAGGAGGAGCGCGAGCGGCTGATGAAGCTGGAGGAGCACCTCCACGAGCGGGTCGTCGGCCAGGACGAGGCCATCACGGCCATCGCCCGTGCCGTGCGCCGCGCGCGGGCCGGGATGAGCGACCCCAACCGCCCCGTCGGCAGCTTCCTCTTCCTCGGCCCGACCGGCGTCGGCAAGACCGAGCTCGCCCGCGCCCTGGCCGCCGCGCTCTTCGGCGACGAGCACCGCATGATCCGCCTGGACATGAGCGAGTTCCAGGAGCGGCACACCGTCTCCCGGCTGGTCGGCGCCCCGCCCGGATACGTCGGCCACGACGAGGCCGGGCAGCTCACCGAGGCGGTGCGCAGGCAGCCGTACACCGTGCTGCTGCTGGACGAGGTGGAGAAGGCGCACCCCGACGTCTTCAACACGCTGCTGCAACTGCTCGACGACGGGCGGCTGACCGACTCCCAGGGCCGCACGGTCGACTTCAAGAACACCGTCGTGATCATGACGTCCAACATCGGCGCCGACCGCATCCTGGCGGCCGGCGTGGAGGACTACGCCAAGGTCCGCGAGACGGTCATGCCGGTGCTCCACCAGTACTTCCGGCCGGAGTTCCTCAACCGCATCGACGAGATCATCGTCTTCCGCGGTCTGGTCCGCAGCCAGCTGCGCGAGATCGTCGACCTGCTGCTCGCGCACACCCGGCGCCGGCTGGACGCCCAGGACGTCGGCATGGAGGTCACCGACGCGGCCGCCGATCTGCTGGCGAACCTCGGCTACCAGCCCGACTTCGGCGCCCGCCCGCTGCGCCGCACCATCCAGCGCGAGGTCGACGACCGGCTGGCCGACATGCTGCTGTCGGGCGAGCTGAACGCGGGCGACCGGGCCAAGGTGGACGCGCAGGACGGCCACATCGTCATCCGGGCGGACAAACCGGCCGAGGTCTGACGCCTTCGGCCCGGTCTCCCCGGGACGCCGTCGCGGCTCAGGAGGCCGTCACGACGCCGGCGAGCCGGCGGTAGGAGTCCAGCAGGGCCGCGCGGTCGTAGGTGCTCGTGGTGACGAGCACCTCCTGCGCGCCCGTGTCCTTCAGCACCGTCTCCAGCTCGTGCGCGACCTCCTCCTCGGTGCCGGCGATGTGTCCGGCGAGCCCGGACTCGTAGAAGCCGCGCTCCTTCGCGGTCATCGTGCGGGCCTCGACGGCCTCGGCCGGGGGCAGCGGCGGGAAGCTGCCGTGCGTACGCGCGTACGCCATGGACCACGCCTCCGGCACCAGCAGCCGCCGGGCCGCCTCCGGGGTCGCGGCCACCGCGACCGAGCCGGAGATCACGACGTACGGCTCCGGCGCCCAGCCGGACGGCCGGAAGCCGGCGCGGTAGCGGTCGACGCCCCGCCGCATCCGCTCGCGGTCGCGCAGGTCGCCGATCACCATCGGCAGCCCCGCGCGGGCCGCGATGTCCGCGCCCTCGCCCATGGCCAGCACGAACGGCGGCACGTCGAGGCCCTCGGAGGGGCGCGCGTGCACCCCCGTCGGGGACGTGCCGCGGAACCAGCCGAGCAGTTCGCCGAGCTGGGCCGCGAAGTCCTCGGCGTCGTCCTTGCCGCGCCCGAGCGCCCTGCGCACCCCGTCGGTGAAGCCCACCGAACGGCCCAGGCCCATGTCGACGCGCCCGGGGAAGAGCGACTCCAGCACCCCGAACTGCTCGGCCACGATCAGCGGCCGGTGGTTGGGCAGCATCACCCCGCCGGTGCCGACCCTGATGGTGCTCGTCGCGCCGGCCACCGCCGCGGCCAGCACGGTCGGCGCGGAACCGGCCACCCCGGGCACCCCGTGGTGCTCCGACACCCAGAAGCGGTGGTATCCGAGCCGCTCCGCCTCCCGCGCCAGCGCCACGGTGTCGCGCAGCGACTCGGCGGCCGGACGGCCCTCCCGGATCCGGGAGCGGTCGAGGACGGAGAAGCGGGCCGAGGCGATCACGGAACTCATACCTGGTTCAACACCGGGCGGGCCGGGGGATTCCCCACCGAGGGCGGCGGGTGGGCGGCTGGACTCCGCACGGCGGGCGGCGTCTAGGGTGGGCGCCGTGGCAGACAGCAGCAGACCGCCGCTCGCGGTGTTCGATCTGGACAACACCCTCGCCGACACCGCGCACCGGCAGCGGTTCCTGGAGCGCAGTCCGCGGGACTGGGACGCGTTCTTCGGGGCCGCGCCGCAGGACCCGCCGATCGCCGAGGGCGTGGCGCTGGCGGTGACGAGCGCGCGGGAGTGCGAGGTCGTCTATCTGACCGGGCGGCCCGAGCGGTGCCGCCCCGACACGCTCGACTGGCTCGCGGAGCACGGGCTGCCGCAGGGGCGTGTGTACATGCGGCGCAACGACGACCGGCGCCCGGCCCGGCGCACCAAGCTGGAGACCCTGCGGCGCCTCGCCCGTAGCCGGGAGGTCAGGTTCCTGGTGGACGACGACGAACTCGTGTGCGACGACGCCGAGCGGGCGGGATTCACCGTGGTCCGGGCGCGCTGGAGCGCTCCCTCGGACGCGCTGACGGCGGCCCAGGAGCAGGACGGGCGGACCTGAGGCGCGTCGGTGCGGACGGCGCGCCCCGGTCGTACGCCGGCGGAGCGGTCAGTCGGTGTCCTCGATCCGGAAGCCGACCTTCAGGCAGGCCTGCCAGTGCTCGATCACACCGTTCTCGATCTGGCCGCGGACCTGGGTCACCTCGAACCAGTCCAGGTTGCGCAGGGTCTGCGAGGCGCGGGAGATGCCGTTGCGGACGGCCTGGTCGATGCCCTCGTGCGAAGTGCCGACGATCTCCGTGACCCGGTAGGTGTGGTTCGACATGCGGGAGCTCCTCTCCGCCGTGACCGGTATGTCACGTATGCCTCCACCGTGCCCCAGGCCGCGCCGGAGCGCGAGGCGTCGGATCCCGCACCCGCGCCGCGGGTCCGCCGGGCCCAGGAGCGCCGGCGGACCCTCTCAGGCGGCGTCCGCGCTCAGCGCACCGTGCTGAGCGACAGCGCGAAGCGGCCCTGTGTGTCCGTCCACCAGTGCGTCAACTCCATTCCTGCTGCCGCCAGTTCGGCGCGCACCCCGTCCTTGCGGAACTTCGCCGACACCTCGGTGCGCAGCTCCTCGCCGGCCTTGAAGTCCACGGCGAGATCGAGCACGGGGATCTTCACGGTCTGGTCGGTGCGCGCCCGCAGCCGCATCTCGATCCACTCGCGCTCCGCGTCCCACAGGGCGACGTGGTCGAAGGCGTCGAGGTCGAAGTCGGCGCCCAGTTCACGGTTGACGACGGTCAGCACGTTCTTGTTGAACGCGGCCGTCACCCCGGCCGTGTCGTCGTAGGCCCGGACCAGCACCTCTTCGTCCTTGACCAGGTCCGTGCCGAGCAGCAGCGAGTCCCCGGGCGCGAGCAGGGCCCGTACGGACGCCAGGAACGCGGCGCGCTCGGCGGGCAGCAGATTGCCGATCGTGCCGCCGAGGAAGGCCACCAGCCGGGGTCCGGGGGTGTCCGGCAGCTTCATCGTGTCGGTGAAGTCGGCGATCAGCGCGTGCACGTCGAGTCCCGGCCGCTCGGCGGCCAGCGCCCGTCCGGCCTGGGTGAGGGCGCTCTCGCTGACGTCCACCGGGACGTAGCAGCTCAGACCGGTGAGGGCTTCGAGCAGATAGCGGGTCTTCTCGGAGGAACCGGAGCCGAGTTCGACCAGGGTGCGGGCCCCGGTCGCCATCGCGATCGCGTCGGCCCGGCCGGCCAGGATCTCGCGCTCGGCGCGGGTGGGGTAGTACTCGTCGAGTTCGGTGATCTGCTCGAACAGATCGCTGCCGTGCGCGTCGTAGAACCACTTCGGCGGCAGCGTCTTGGGGTCGGAGGTGAGGCCGAGCAGGACGTCCGCGCGCAGCGCGGCGTCCGTGGCGTCCTCGGGAAGGGTGCGGGTGATCTGGAACGGGCTCACGTACAGGGCTCCTTCAAGGGTGCGGGTACCGCCTCGGTGCTCGGCTCCCCGATCGGGGTGAGCAGCACCTCGGCACGGCTCGCCACGAGCAGCGTGCGGTCGGGGACCTGAAGCCAGTGCGGATCGTCGTCGTAGGGCTCGGAGGCCACGACGGCGCGGCCGGGTTCGGCCAGGTACCAGAGGGTGTCCCCCCAGGCGGTTGCGGCGATGGTCTCGCCGTCGGTCAGCAGCAGGTTGAGACGGGACTGCGGGGCCGCGGCGGCCACGTCGACGACCGTGTCGGCCAGGGCGCGGCCCGGCTCGTCGCCGCGGCGCAGCCGGTGCAGGGCCAGGGCCCACACCAGCGCGGAGTCGTTGCGCGCCTCCAGCGACAGCAGTTCCTCGGGCGGCAGCGTCCGGGCGGCCGCGGCCATGGTGTGCGGCCAGCCGGCCACGGCGCCGTTGTGGCTGAACAGCCAGGGGCCCGCCGCGAACGGAGCCGCGGCGGCCTCCGCGTCGGCGCCCGCCAGGGTCGCGTCCCGGACCGCGGCGAGCAGGGCGGTGGTGCGCACCACCCGGGCCAGGTCGGCGAAGGACAGGTCGGCCCAGATCGGCCCGGCCCGCCGGTAGCGGGCCGGCGCCGGGTCCCCGGCCGCGTACCAGCCGACGCCGAAACCGTCGGCGTTGACCGTCCCGTAGCGCTGGTGCCGAGGTGCCCAGGACTGGCGGTACAGGCCGTTCGCGGGCTCCGTCAGTAGCCGCCCCAGCGACTGCACGGGCCCCAGATAGGCCAGATGACGGCACATCAGACGGCCTCCGAGCGGGCGGTGCGGAACCCGGAGAAGATCTGCCGCCTGATCGGGTAGTCCCAGTTGCGGAACGTGCCCCGGCAGGCGACCGGGTCCACGGCGAACGAACCGCCGCGCAGCACCTTGTACTCGGGCCCGAAGAACACCTCCGAGTACTCCTTGTACGGGAACGCCCTGAACCCCGGGTACGGCTGGAAGTCGCTCGCCGTCCACTCCCACACGTCACCGATCAACTGCCTTACGCCGAGCGGCGACTCGCCCGCCGGATAGCTGCCGACGGGGGCCGGACGCAGATGCCGCTGGCCCAGGTTGGCGTGTTCCGGCGTCGGGTCGGCGTCGCCCCAGGGATAGCGCGTCGAGCGGTCGCCCGCGGGGTCGTGGCGGGCCGCCTTCTCCCACTCGGCCTCGGTGGGCAGCCGCCGCCCGGCCCAGCGGGCGTAGGCGTCGGCCTCGTACCAGCTCACGTGCAGCACCGGCTCGTCGGGCGGCACCACCTCGGTGACGCCGAAGCGGCGCCGCAGCCACTGCCGGCCGTCGCTGTGCCAGAACAGCGGGGCGGTGATGGAGTGCTTGCGGATGTGCGCCCAGCCTTCCGGCGCCCACCAGCGCTCGGTGTCGTAGCCGCCGTCCTCGATGAACGCCTGGTACGCGGCGTTGGACACCGGCGCCGTGTCGATGTGGAACGCGGCCACCTCCCGCCGGTGCGCGGGCCGTTCGTTGTCCAGAGCCCAGGGCTCGGACGAGGTGCCCATGGTGAACGGGCCGCCGGGGACCAGGACTTCGGCCGGGCCCGCGAACAGCGGGGCAGGTCCGGGGTCCGGTGCGGTCAGGACCTGTGGTCCGGTGCGCAGCTGATGGGTGATCAGCATGGTCTCGTCGTGCTGCTGTTCGTGCTGCGCGATCATCCCGAAGGCGAAGCCCGCCTCGGTCAGCCGGGTCCCGTGGAAGGCGGTGCCCTCCAGCACGTCCAGGGCGCGGCCGCGCACCTCGGCCGCGTAGGCGCGGGCCTCGGCGGGCGGCAGCAGCGGCAGTGACGGCCGTTCGGAGCGCGGATGCTCGAAGGCGTCGTAGAGGCTGTCGATCTCGGGGCGCATGGCCTCCCGGCCGGCGACCGTGCGCAGCAGCCAGAGCTCCTCCTGGTTGCCGATGTGCGCGAGGTCCCAGACCAGGGGCGACATCAACGGGGAGTGCTGGGCGGTGAGATCGGGCCCGTCGACGCAGTCGGTCAGCAGGCTCGTGCGCTCGCGGGCGGTGATCAGCGACGTCAGCGCGCGCTCGCGGAGGGACTCGGCGTCGAGGGCGGGCTCGCGGAGGGTCTCGGTGTCGAGGGCGGGCTCGGTCATGTGCGGATGTCCTTCCCGTGCGCGCGGTGGTCCATCGTGCCGCGCAGTCGGTCGAGCAGGTCGTCGGCCGGACAGCGGCCCGGGATGACGTAGCGCTTCAGGAACGCCGCCACGGCGTTCGTGACCTCGGTCGTGGCACCGAGCCGGGGCAGGGCGTCCAGCGCCGCCGCGAAGCAGGCGATGGCCGCCTCGTGCAGTTCGGGATCGCCGAGCCCGTACCGGGCGGCGTCCATCCACAGCGGGTTGTGCGGCGCGGGCATGCCGACGGTGCGTTCGGCCAGCGGTTTCACACAGCGGTAGGCGGTCTCGGTGGCCTCCCGGTCGTCGAAGAGGGCCGTGGTCACGGCGAGCGGCACGATCCACCCGTCGTCTCCGGGCTGCGCGTCGATCATGCGCAGCTCCAGATGTCCGCGCGGCCTGACCGGCGGGAACAGGGTCGTGATGTGGTAGTCGAGGTCCGCGCGGGTGGGCGGCCTCGGCGTCCCGGACCTGATCCACTGCCGGAAGGTCAGCCCGTCCGGGACATGCCAGGGGCCGGTGTCCTCGCGTACGCACATCACCGGCGCGTCCAGGACGTGCCGGGCCCACGCGTCGCGCGGCTCGGCCTCCAGTTGCGGCGCGCCCGCCCGGCCCGCGCCGATGTCGGTCCAGATCAGCTGGCGGGTGGACACCCAGCCGGTGGGCCTGCCCGCGATCGCCGGAGAGTTGGCGAACGCGGCCACCAGGACCGGGCCCAGGGTGTGCGCCAGCCACCAGCGCCGTCCGAGCCCGAGAGTGCCGGGCTCCTCGTACCCGGCGTCCAGGCACACCTGGACCGAGGCGGAGGTGCACATCATGGCCCGGCCGGCCGGCCCCGAGCGGTCCAGACAGGTCTCCATGGCGTCGTAGCGCTGCTCGCGCAGGAAACGGCGGGGTGTGTGCCAGGGATCGGTGCCGATGCCGCGGAGGCGGAGTCCGACCTCGCGGAGCACCGCGCGGACGGCGTCGAGATCGGCGGAGACGATGCCGATGCACTCCATCAGGGAGGCGGCGGGCGGCGAGCTCAGTTCCAGCTGGCCGCCGGGCTCCGTGGTGAGCGCCGACCTCAGGGGCACGGTCCGCAGTGCGGCGTAGGCGGCGTGCAGTCGTTCGGGTGTGACGGGGAGCTGCGGCCCGCGCAGCTCGTGGACGAGCCATTCCACTTCCACCCCGACGGTGCGGGGCGGTCCCGTCTTGAAGCAGATTCCCCGTACCAGGGCCTCCACCTCGGCTTCGGTGAGGGCGGTGCGGGGGTGCGTACAGTCGCCCTCCGTACGGGCACTTATTGAATCGGGCATGTCAGGATCCTCCTGAGATTCCACCGTTCAGCCGGTCCCGGGTACCCAGGGACGGCGCACGCGCTCGTCCTACCCAAGACCGTCGAGTCGAATCGCACAAGGGTGCACATCATCACTTAAGGGGCACGCCCTGCGTGTGCCCAGGGATGTTCCAGGGGCGGGGAAACTCTGTTGCACCGCAGGACCAGCATCGCTCACGATGCGTTCATGAGCACGACGGGGGAGTCACCACGGGGGAATGCGCAGGCCGCGGGCATGGCACGCACGGGGGTCGTGCCATGAGCGCGCGCCTGCGCGCCGTGGCCCGGGAGACGGAGCGGATCGTCTCGGAGGGGGAGTACCGCGCGTCCGACGGCCGCCGGGTGTCCATCGCCGCGGCGGTCGAGGCCGCACGCGCCGGTACGCGCATGTTCGGGCCGGAACCGGTGGCGGTGCCGCCCCTCCCGCCGGTGGACACCCTCTTCGAGGTCACCGGCGAGGACAGCCTGACGGCCGCCCGGCGGACGGCCGGCCCGGTCGCGGTGCTGGACTTCGCCTCCGCCCGCAACCCCGGCGGCGGCTACCTCAACGGCGCCAAGGCCCAGGAGGAGGACCTGTGCCGGTCCTCCGCGCTGTACACCTGTCTGCTCCAGGCGCGGGAGTTCTACGAGCACCACCGCAGCCGGGTGGATCCCTTCTACACGAACCGGGTCATCCACGCGCCGGCCGTCCCGGTCTTCCGCGACCACCGCGGACGGCTGCTGGACGAGCCGTTCACGGCCGGATTCCTGGCCGCGGCCGCGCCCAACGCCGGTGTGGTGATGCGGGTGTCGCCGTACCACTCGCCCGAACTGGTGTACGCCCTGATCATGCGGGCCGAACGGGTCCTGGAGACCGCCGCGGCGCACGGCTACCGCGGGCTGGTGCTGGGCGCCTGGGGATGCGGCGTGTTCCGCAACGACCCGGTCCGGGTGGCGGCCGCCTTCCGCGCCGCGCTCGGTCCCGGCGGAAGATTCGCCGGGACCTTCGAGCACGTGGTCTTTGCCGTACTGGACCGCACACCGGGAACGGTGGTCAGGGCCGCCTTCGAACAGGCCTTCCCCGTGCCGCGGTTCCCGGCCTAGCGCTCCGGGCCGGCCCGGCTCCAGCCGTAGCGCCCGGGGCCGGCTCAGCTCCAGCCGTAACGTTCCCCCAGCCGGTGCCGGACGAGGTTGAAGCGCATCCGGTCCAGCGCGCAGGCCTCCCGGCGCATCCCCTCCTCGTGCAGGCGCAGGACCCGGTCGACGTCCACCCACGAGTCGCGCCCGGTACGGTCCCACGGCCCGCTGCCGATCGGCACCCACTCGCGGTCGCCGTCGTGCCGCTTGCTGGAGAGCTGCACGGCGAGCAGCGTGCCCGCGGCCTCGCGGGCGACGACCAGCACCGGACGGTCCTTGCCCCGGCCGTCGTTCTCCTCGAAGGGCACCCAGGTCCACACGATCTCACCGGGGTCCGGATCGCCGTCGTGCGCGGGCGCGTACTCGGTGCGTACCTTGCCGACCTCGCGGGGGTCGGCCTCGGTGGTCGCGGTGGGGCCGTAGCGGCCCGGGACGTTCTCATCGGTAGACGCAGTCACGGTCCGTACCGTACGGGACGGGGGCGTACGGCGGACGACCGCCGTACGCCCCGACGATCAGCCCTCCTCCACCGGCACCTTCTGCGACGGCGCACCCGCGATCCCGTTCAGCGGCGAAGTCCCGTTCGCCGACGGCCCGTTCTGGTTCATGGAAGCCAGCAGCTGACGCGCGAGACCCAGCCCGGTGCCGCCCATCGTGAGCGCCTTGGCGAACAACTCGGCCATGCCGTCGGCGCCGTTGAGCAGCACCATGTTGTCGACGTTGCCGAAGGCGGACGCCCCGGCCCTGACGATCTCCGGCCAGTTCTCGGCGAGTTGCTGGGCGACGACCGCCTCCTGGTTGTCGGCGAGCGCGGCGGCCCGCGCCTTGATCGCCTCCGCCTCGGCCAGGCCCTTGGCCTTGACCGCCTCGGCCTCCGCCAGACCCCTGGCGCGCGCCGAGGCGGCCTCGGCCTCACCGGTGACCCGGGTGGCGGTGGCGGCCGCGGCACCCCGCGCCTCGGTCGCCTGGGCCTCGGCACCCGCGGCCGTCTTCACCCGGGTCGCCTCGGCCGCGGCCGCGAGTTCCGTCTCCCTGGCCTTGGCCTGGGCCGCCGAGATCCGC
>NZ_JBEOWS010000125.1:0-24513 GCF_040296125.1 Streptomyces sp. NPDC002265
GCGCCCCCCCCGGGGGGGGGCCGGCCCCCCTGGGGGGGCCCCCCCCCCCCCGGGGGGCCCCCCGCAGCCGGTGCGTCCGCCGGTCAGGCTCCGGCGACCGAGGCCAGGTAGGCGCCCGTCTTCTCCGGGTCGTAGAAGAAGTTCTCGAAGTCGGACGGGTCGTCGAAGCCGTTGGCGAAGCGGTCGGCGACCGGCTGGAGCTGGCCGGCGGCGCCGATGAGGTTCAGGATGTGCTCCGGCGGCGGGGCGAGCATCGCGTTGGTCCACTTGGTGACGTGCTGGGCGGTGTTCCAGTAGCGGTCGAAGGCCGACTGCATCCACGTCTCGTCGAACGGCTTGTCCTCGTGTTCGAGGATCGCGGCGAGGTAGGCGGCCGCGCACTTGGACGCCGAGTTGGAGCCCTGGCCGGTGATCGGGTCGTTGGCGACCACCACGTCGGCCACGCCCAGGACCAGACCGCCGCCGGGGAGGCGGCCGATGGGGTTGCGGACGGTCGGGGCGTACCGGCCGGCGAGCGTGCCGCCCGCGTCGGTGAGCTCGGCCTTGGTGGCCCGCGCGTACTCCCAGGGCGTGAACTTCTCCATCAGCGCCAGGGTCAGGGCGAGGTGCTCGGCCGGGTCCTTGACGCCGGCGAAGGCGTCGAGCGGGCCGCCGGGGATGCCCTCCCAGAACAGGATGTCCGCACGGCCGGAGGTGGTCAGCGTCGGCATGACGAACAGCTCGCCGACGCCGGGGACCAGGTTGCAGCGGACCGCGTCGAACTCCGGGTGCTCCGGGCGCGGGCCCAGGCCGTGGACGTACGAGACGGCGAGGGCGCGCTGCGGCGCGCTGTAGGGGGAGCGGGAGGCGTCCCGGCCGAACATCGAGACCAGTTCGCCCTTGCCCGCCGAGACGAGCACGAGGTCGTAGGCGCGGGAGAAGTAGTCGAGGTCGCCGACCGCCACGCCGTGGATGACCAGCTGGCCGCCGCGCTGGACGAACGTCTCCATCCAGCCGGCCATCTTCACCCGCTGGTCGACCGACTGGGCGTAGCCGTCCAGCTTGCCCACCCAGTCGATCGCCCGCTGCGAGGGGCCCGGGTCGAACGAGCCGGGGGCCGCGACCGAGACGCCGAGGCCCTCGATCTTCGGGGCCTGCGACTCCCAGAAGTTCAGCTGGAGGTCGCGCTCGTGCTGCAGTGCCGTGTGGAACATGCACTGGGTGGACATGACCCGGCCGGAACGGATCTCGTCCGCGGTCCGGTTGGACATCAGGGTGACCTCGTACCCGTGCGACTGGAGTCCGAGGGCGAGCTGGAGACCGGACTGACCGGCTCCGACGACGAGTATCTTCCGCATGCGAGTGGTGGCTCCTCTATCACGACTGCTCAGGACTCGGGACGCACGGAACCGGTGCCGGTGCCGTTCGATACTGCGCACAGCGGCCGGACTGCCGGACCGTCGGGGGCCGGCCGTCGGGCCGCGAAGAACTGCTCGGGACCGGTCCGGGACCGTCCGGACCGCTCGGGGCTACTCGGGGGTCTCTTGGAGTGCGTGGCCCACCAGCGCCAGCAGGGTCTCGATCACCGACACCCGGCCGCGCGCGTCCATGATCAGCACGGGGATGTGCTCGGGGACCGTCAACGCCTCCCGGACGTCCTCCGGTTCAAAGCTCTCCGTGTCGTCGAAGTGGTTGACCGCGACGACGTACGGCAGCCCGCAGCTCTCGAAGTAGTCCAGCGCCGGGAAGCAGTCCTTCAGGCGACGGGTGTCGGCCAGGACGACCGCGCCGATCGCGCCCCGCACCAGGTCGTCCCACATGAACCAGAACCGCTGCTGGCCCGGCGTGCCGAACAGGTAGAGCACCAGGTCGTCGTCGAGCGTGATGCGGCCGAAGTCCATGGCCACGGTGGTGGTCAGCTTGCCGGGCGTGCCGGTGAGGTCGTCGGTCTCCTCGCTCGCCTCGGTCATCAGCGCCTCCGTCTGGAGGGGCGTGATCTCCGAGACGGCGGTGACCAGCGTGGTCTTGCCGACCCCGAACCCGCCCGCGATCACGATCTTCGTCGCGATCGGGGCGCGGGTCCGGTCCGTCTGCCAGGGCTGCGACGGTTCGTCGGGCTCGGCGAACGAGGTGACGCCCGAGGCGGCGGCGTCAGAGACGACGGAGTCCACTCAGCACCCTTTCCAGCAGAGCGCGGTCAGGCCGGCCGACGCCGTGACCGGTTCCGGTTCCGTACACACGGATCTTTCCCTGGTCCGCGAGGTCGCTCAGTAGGACCCGGACCACACCGAGCGGCATGCTCAGCAGCGCGGCGATCTCGGCCACCGTACGCATCCGGCGGCACAGTTCGACGATGGCCAGCATCTCCGGCATGACCCGGGCGCTGAGGGGGCCCGCCCCGAGGCTCAGCGCGTGCGGGGTGCCGCTCGTCAGTTCCTTGCGCTCCTGCGGAGCCTCGATCGCGGCGGTGCTCGCCACGAACGTCTCGACGAGGAGGACATGGCCGAAGCGGGTACGGCCGCCGGTCAGCGAGTAGGGGCGTACGCGGGCGACCTTGCGGTCGCCGCCGCGGACCGGGAGATGCGGCCTGGAGTTACGGGGCGCGGTGCTCATCGGCCACTCCCCGTCGGCTCGCTCTCCAGGGATTTCCGCAGCTCGCTGCGGAGTTCGGGGGTCAGGACGTGTCCGGCCCGGCCGACGAAGAGCGCCATGTGGTACGCCACCACGCTCATGTCGCACTCCGCGGCTCCGTGGACGCCGAGCAGCGAGCCGTCGCTGATCGACATCACGAACAGGCTGCCCTCCTCCATGGCGATCATGGAGTGCTTGACCGTGCCGAAGTCCATCAGCTTGGCGGCGCCGATGGTGAGGCTGCCGATGCCGGAGACGATGGTGGCGAGGTCGGCGGAGGAGCCGCGTGGCCCCTTGGGCCTGTCGTCGAAGGCCTCGCGGGCCTCGGCGTTGCGGCCGGGGTCGGAGGACAGCAACAGCAGGCCGTCGGAGGAGACCACCGCGACCGACTGGATGCCTGGCACCTCCTCCACGAGGTTCGTCAGCAGCCAGTGCAGGTTCCGGGCCTCACTGCTCAGGCCGAAGGTACTGGTCGCGGTCAACTGCGTGCCTCCTCGACTGTGCCCCCCGTGGCGTCATCGCCAACTGCGTTCCGTTCGGGTGTCGCTGGTGTCGCTGCTGCGGCCGGTGCTGCTGGTCGGGCAGGCGCCGCCGGTTCCGCGGGTTGCGCGGCCGCCGCGGTCGGGACCTCGTTCCGGCCGGTCTGCTCCGCGATCTCCGCCGCCACCTCGCGGTGGCCTGCCTCCGCCCCCCGGCGGAAGCCACCGAGGCGGCGACGCAGCGCCTCGGCGTCGACGGATCCGCTGCGCTGCCTCGGTCCCGAGACGGGCGCGGTGATCTTCGGGGTGCGCTTGGGCAGCCCCTTGCTGGTGACAGGCTCCTCGGTCTCGTCCGGGGTGCGCTGGTGGCTGTCGGGGCCGATGGCGTAGGGGTCGGCGGCCGGGCCCGCGGCGGGCGCCGCCGGGACGGCGGGCGCGGCGGGCGCGGGCCGCTCGGGTGCCGGTGCCGGCTCCGGCTCGGCCGCGGGAGCCGGGATGAACAGCTCCATCGTGGTCTCGGCGGGGGACTCGGCAGGGATGCCGGGTCGCACCTGCGCGGGAACCTGCGCCCGCGCGGGAGCCGGTGCGGGCTCCTCTGCCGGAGCGGGCGACGCGTCGGCCTCCGGTACGGACGTCTCCGGTACGGCCGTCTCCGGTACGGACGACTCCGGTACGTCGGTGTCGGCGGCCGGGTCGACGTCCGTGATGGGTGCGACCGGCGTCGGTACGTCCGCCGGCGGCGTTTCGGTCTGCGGTACTTCGGCCTGCGGTGCTTCGGCCTGCGGTACGTCCGTCTCCGGTACGTCCGTCTCGTCGTCCGTGGAGGCTCGTACCGCCTGCTCCGCCAGGGTCACCAGCGGGTCGCGTCCGGCCGAACGGCCGCGCAGGACGTTGGAGTTGGCCTCCGCGTCGGCGCCCGGCAGCGCGTAGCCCTGCGCACCGCCGGCCGATGACCCGGCCGACGGGACGGCGGCCGGCGGGGCCGCGGCGAACAGGGTCTGCGGGAGCGCCACCACGGCCGCGATGCCGCCCTGCTTCTGCTCCCGCAGCTGCACGCGGACGTTGTGCCGGTGGGCCAGCCGGGCCACGACGTACAGGCCGAGCCCGAGACCGTCCGCGCCCTCCTGCTCGTAGGGGGACGCCGGGTCGAAGTCGGCGAGCCGGGCGTTGAGGCGGGTCAGCCGCTCCTCGGTGGTGCCGATGCCCTCGTCCTGGACGGAGAGCATGACCTCGCCGTTCTCCAGGAGCCAGGCGGAGACCTCCACGGGCACGTCCGGCGGGGAGAACGAGGTGGCGTTCTCCATGAGTTCGGCCAGCAGGTGCGAGAGGTCGTCGGCCGCGAAGCCGGCGACGTGCGCGTTCGGCGGCACCGCGGCGATGCGGACGCGCTCGTAGCGTTCGATCTCGCTGACCGCGGCCCGTACGACGTCGACGAGCGGGACGGGTCCGGCGTGCTGCTGGACGTGTTCGGTGCCGGCCAGCACCAGGAGGTTCTCGCTGTGCCGGCGCATGACCGTGGCGAAGTGGTCGAGCTTGAAGAGGGTGGCCAGCCGGTCGGGGTCCTGCTCGCGCTCCTCCAGGCCCTCGATGACGGCCAGCTGCCGCTCGACGAGGCCGAGGGTGCGCAGCGCGAGGTTGACGAAGGAGCCGCCGATGCTGGTGCGCAGCCGCTCCAGCTGGGCGGCGGAGCCGGTGAGCTCGGAGCGCAGTTCCTCGCGGGCGTCGGCCATCTTCTGGCGCTGGCCGACGAGGTGCTTGCGGTCGGTCTCCAGGGTGGTGATGCGCTCCTGGAGGGCGACCGCGTGCGCGTGCAGGGCGTTGACGGACCGCACGACCTGGGCGAACTCGTCGTTGCGGCCGGTGAACCTGACGGGTTCCTCGGCGGCCGGGTCGGCCGCCCCCGCCAGCCGGGCCGAGCCGCGGCGCAGCACGGACAGCGGCCTGGTCAGGGAGCGTGCCATGCCGGTGGCGATACCGACGGCGACCAGCATCAGCACGCCGAGCGCGGCGACGCGGATCTCCAGCGCGGTGACGTCGTCGTCGCGCAGCAGGCCCAGGTCCTTGGTGCGGTGGTCGTAGAGCGAGGACTCCGCGCCGCGCATCAGCTCGATCCGGGCGGTGAGCGCCGCGTCGAGCTTCTTGACGCTGGTGTTGAGCTCGCTGTCGGACAGTTCCGGCCGGTCGGTGAGGCGGGCGAGGTACTTGTCGGCGCTGTCGACCTCGGGGCCGGTGACCGTCGAGTCGTAGGTGTCGACGGTGGCCTTCGGCGCGGTCTCGTGGAAGTCGGCGAGGGCCGCGTCGGAGCGCACCCGGGCCTGCTGGGCGGCGGCGGTGAGGGCGTCGCGCTGCTTGGTGTCGGCGCCCGAGGAGACCGGGACCGTGTCCGTCAGGCCGGTGGTGGGGTTGTAGACCGACTCGGTGCTGGTCGGCACGTTCAGCGCGGCCAGGAGCAGCCCGCGGGCGGCCGCGGCCTGCTGTACGGCGGAGTCGAGCTCGGCGAGGGCGTGGGCGCCGGAGCCCGCGCGGGTGGGCATCCGGTCGGCGAGGCGCTCGGCGAGACGGTGGAGTTCGGTGATGGCGGCGGAGTACGCGCCATGCGTTTCGAGAGCGCTGCTCTTGCCGGTGAGCGCCGCTCTGCGTACGGCCGCGACATCGTCGAGGTCCGCGCGCAGCGAGGCGGGCACGTCCGGATCGGCGCGCAGTTCCTCCAGCAGCCGGTCGACCCGGGCGCTGCGGTCCTCGGCGGGCGCCTTGGACTTGGGCCGCCCGGCCGCGACGTAGGAGGTGATCTCGTCCCGTTCGTCGGCGAGCGAGTGGGCCAGCACCAGGGCGTCCTGGGTCTGGCCGGCCAGCGTCACCAGATCCTGGGAGTCCTTGAGCCGCCCCGAGGCGGCCAGCACCGACGGGGCTCCGGCGGCGGCTATGGCCGCGGCCACGACGGCCACCGCGACGATCAGCCGGTTGCGTACGTGGGTGGGACGGCCCTTGCCGACGGAGGAGCTCTGCGCGCCCCCTTCGGAGGCCGACTTCTTGTCTGCGCGCCGAGGCCGCGTCTTCTGCACCGGTGCTCGCATTCCTGACTCGTGTACCCATGGGTCCGGATGACGTTCCGTCAATCGGCTCGTACAACCTCCCCCGCATTCTCGGCTTCACCCGAGTCGGGGGGGCACTCCTCAATCGGCTCCCGACCCTCCCAGTGCCGGAGGGCAGCGGTCCGGCATCACCTGACCCGCCACCCGAAGGAGTGAACATCGGAGGGGAGTTGGTGGGCAAGTTCCCCCGGCACCCGCGACAGCGGTGCCCGGTGGGCCGGTTGGACGTGGGCGGCGGGCTTTGACAGTATTCGCCGCCGCACCTTCCCGGAACGTGCCATTCCGCCGCAAACCAGACGGCTGACCTGCGCCGGTGCGCCGATCCGGCGGCCGATGCCCCCCTTTCGCGCAAGTTGTGAAGAGGTGGTGCAGACTGGCCGAATGCGTACGGAACTTGTCTCGGCGCCCGGTCAACCCGACCGCCCCAACGAGGACTTCGCGAGCATCGGACTACCCGCATCCGGGCAAGGTGGCGCACTCGTCGCCCTGGACGGCGTGACACCACCACGGAGCGCGACGGGCTGTCTGCATTCGGTCCCCTGGTACACGGCACGTCTCGGGGGCGCCCTGACCGAAATGATCATTTCCCTCACCGATGTCCCGCTGACCGGGATTCTCGCCCGCGCCATCGCCCGTACCGCCGCGGCCCACGCGGACACCTGTGACCTTTCTCACCCGCGTACGCCGCAGGCAACCGTGGTCCTCGCCCGCTGGTCGCCGGAGGCGGTCGCGTACCTGGTGCTCTCCGACTCGGCGCTGCTGCTCCGGGCCCCCGACGGGACGGTCACCCCGGTCCTGGACGACCGCATCGCCCGGCTGCCGCGGGCCTCCCTGGCCACCGACGCCGTGGTGGACGCGACCGTCCGCAACAAGGAGGGCGGCTTCTTCACCGCGGCGGCCGATCCGTCCGTGGCCGCCCGCGCCGTGACCGGCAGCGTGCCCCGCGCCCAGGTCGGGGCGCTGGCCGCGCTGACGGACGGCGCGACGCGCTGGGTGGAGAAATTCCGGGAGGGCGACTGGGCGGACTGTCTCGCCCTCGTACGGAAGGAGGGGCCGGGGGCCCTGGTGGACCGGGTGCGGACGCTGGAGAACGCGGACGTCGACCGCCGCTTCCTGGGCCGCAGCAAGACGCACGACGACGCGACGGTCGTGTACGTGGAGTTCTAGACCGTCACAGAGTGGAGCGCCAGACCGTCACAGGGTGGAGCGCCGGGGCGGGCGCTCGGTGGGGCGGGGCCCGCGCGCCCCCGGGCGGGGCACGGCGGCCGTCAGCGCTCCATGCCCCGGTTCAGCTGCTGGAGCAGCCGGGCCAGTTCGGCGACCTCGCCGCGGTCCCAGTGCGCGAGCTGGTTCACGTACCGCGCCCGGCGGGCCTCTCGCACCTTGCCCACCCTGCTGCGGCCCTCCGGGGTGAGGTCCACCAGCCAGGCACGGCCGTCCGCCGGGTCGGGTTCGCGGGCGACCAGGCCGAGTTCCTCCAGGGCACGCAGCTGACGGGACATGGTGGCCTTGCCCACGCCGATGTAGCCGGCGAGCTCCGTGGCGCGCAGCCGGCCGCACTCCTCCAGTCGTACGAGGAGTCCGTACGCGGCGGGTTCGAGGTCCGGGTGGACCTCACGGGCCATCTCGCCCTGGTTGGCCCTGGCGCGCCGGAACAGCACCGTCAACTCGCGCTCCAGGGACAGGAATTCCTGGTCCACACCAATTCGCGACGGCTGCGCGTCATCTCGACGCGCGTTGCCGTTTCCGTGCTCGTGCACGTCAGCACCCCTGATCCGGTTTCCCGTTCCTGAAAGTTATCGCCAGAATCCGTCATCGCCGCAGCTCCATCAGTATTTCGCAGGCGTAGACCAACGGCGTCACCCAGACCCCCTTCCAGTACCTCTTCTACGTGCGTAGCGTCTTCGTCAGGCAACGCATGGCATGCCCACGCCACAACTGTGGGTGATCCGGCTCCTCCCCCCGCACCGCCAAGCCTCGGAGGCACGTCATGCCCGTGCACAGACCCGGCTCCATCCCCCCGCGCGCCGCCACCGCCGCCGTCGCGCTCCTGCTCGCAGCCTTCTCCCTCGCCGTCCCCGCCTCCGCGCAGGCGGCCGGCGTCCCGGCCCGCGGCTCCGCCTACATGGGCATCGGCGTCCTCGGCCACGACGGCGCGCACGGCTCCCCCGCGCCCGGCCTCGCCACCCAGACGGAGGGCGTGGACGTCTCCGGCTACCAGGGCAACGTCGCCTGGTCGACCCTGTGGAGCAGCGGGGTCAAGTGGGCGTACACCAAGGCCACGGAAGGCACGTACTACACGAACCCGTACTTCGCCCAGCAGTACAACGGCTCCTACAACGTCGGCATGATCCGGGGCGCGTACCACTTCGCCACCCCCGACACCACCAGCGGCGCCGCCCAGGCCGACTACTTCGTCGACCACGGCGGCGGCTGGTCCAAGGACGGCAGGACGCTGCCGGGCGCCCTCGACATCGAGTGGAACCCCTACGGCGCCGCCTGCTACGGCAAGACGACCAGCGCGATGGTGAGCTGGATCGCGGACTTCCTGAACACCTACAAGGCCCGCACCGGCCGGGACGCCGTGATCTACACGGCCACCAGCTGGTGGACCCAGTGCACCGGCAACTACGGCGGCTTCGCCTCGGCCGACCCGCTGTGGATCGCCCGGTACGCCTCGGACGCGGGGACGCTGCCCGCCGGCTGGTCGTACTACACGATGTGGCAGTACACGTCGTCCGGCCCGACGGTCGGCGACCACGACAAGTTCAACGGAGCCCTGGACCGGGTGGTCGCGCTCGCCAACGGCTGACCCGCGGCACGCGCCCACCCCCACCCCCGCACCCGCACAGGGCGAAGGCCCGGGTCACCGTCACGGTGACCCGGGCCTTCCCCGTCCGGTGCCCGCCGACCGGCACCGGGGTCAGGCCGCCACCGGCACCTCCGGCGACGCGCTGTTCGTGGCCGGCGCGAGCGCCAGCTCCAGGACCTGGCGGACGTCGGTGACGGCGTGCACGTCGAGCTTGTCCAGCACCTCCGCCGGGACGTCGTCCAGGTCGGGCTCGTTGCGCTTGGGGATGATCACCGTGGTGACCCCCGCCCGGTGCGCGGCGAGCAGCTTCTGCTTCACCCCGCCGATCGGCAGCACCCGCCCGGTCAGCGAGACCTCGCCGGTCATCGCCACGTCCGTACGGACCAGCCGGCCCGACAGCAGCGACGCGAGGGCCGTCGTCATCGTGATGCCTGCGCTCGGGCCGTCCTTGGGGACCGCGCCCGCCGGGAAGTGGATGTGCACACCCCGGTCCTTCAGATCGGCGACGGGCAGTTCCAGCTCGGCGCCGTGCGAGCGCAGGAAGCTCAGCGCGATCTGCGCCGACTCCTTCATCACGTCGCCCAGCTGACCGGTGAGGGTCAGGCCCGCCGCGCCCGTCTCCGGGTCGGCCAGCGACGCCTCGACGAAGAGGACGTCGCCGCCCGCGCCGGTGACCGCGAGCCCGGTGGCGACACCGGGGACGGCCGTGCGGCGCTCGGCCGGGTCCTGCGCGGACTCCGGCACATGGTGCGGCCGCCCGATCAGCGCGCGCAGGTCGGCGTCGGTGACGGTGAACGGAAGCTCCCGCTCGCCCAGTTCGTGCTGGGCCGCGACCTTGCGCAGCAGCCGGGCCAGGGACCGCTCCAGGGTGCGTACGCCCGCCTCACGGGTGTACTCGCCGGCGAGCTTGCGCAGCGCGCTCTCGTCCAGGGTCACCTCGTCGGCGCCGAGTCCGGCCCGCTCCAGCTGGCGCGGCAGCAGGTGGTCCCGGGCGATGACGACCTTCTCGTCCTCGGTGTAGCCGTCCAGGCGGACCAGCTCCATCCGGTCCAGCAGCGCCTCCGGGATGGCTTCGAGCACGTTGGCGGTGGCCAGGAACACCACGTCGGAGAGGTCGAGTTCGACCTCCAGGTAGTGGTCGCGGAAGGTGTGGTTCTGGGCCGGGTCGAGGACTTCGAGCAGGGCCGCGGCCGGGTCGCCGCGGAAGTCGGAGCCCACCTTGTCGATCTCGTCCAGCAGGACCACCGGGTTCATGGACCCGGCCTCCTTGACCGCCCGCACGATCCGGCCGGGCAGCGCGCCGACGTACGTACGCCGGTGGCCACGGATCTCGGCCTCGTCGCGGACGCCGCCGAGGGCGACCCGGACGAACTTGCGGCCCATGGCATGGGCGACCGATTCGCCCAGACTGGTCTTTCCGACACCCGGCGGGCCCACCAGGGCGAGCACGGCACCGCCGCGCCGGCCGCCGATGACACCCAGGCCGCGGTCCGTACGGCGCTTGCGCACCGCCAGGTACTCGGTGATCCGCTCCTTCACGTCGTCCAGCCCGGCGTGCTCGGCGTCCAGGACCGCCTTGGCGCCCTGGATGTCGTAGGCGTCCTCGGTCCGCTCGTTCCAGGGCAGTTCGAGGACGGTGTCGAGCCAGGTGCGGATCCAGGAACCCTCGGGCGACTGGTCGCTGGAGCGCTCCAGCTTGTCGACCTCCTTCAGGGCCGCCTCGCGGACCTTCTCGGGCAGGTCGGCGGCCTCGACCCGGGCGCGGTAGTCGTCGGACTCCTCGCCCTCCTTCTCGCCGTTCAGCTCGCGCAGTTCCTTGCGCACGGCCTCCAGCTGGCGCCGCAGCAGGAACTCGCGCTGCTGCTTGTCGACGCCCTCCTGGACGTCCTTCGCGATCGTCTCGGCCACGTCCTGCTCGGCGAGGTGGTCGCGCAGCTGCTGGGTCGCGAGCTTCAGCCGGGCCACCGGGTCGGTGGTCTCCAGCAGCTCCACCTTCTGGTCGGTGGTCAGGAACGGCGAGTAGCCGGAGTTGTCGGCGAGCGCGGAGACGTCCTCGATGGCCTGCACCCGGTCCACGACCTGCCAGGCGCCGCGCTTGCGCAGCCAGGCGGTCGCCAGGGCCTTGTACTCCTTGACGAGTTCGGTGACGTGGCCGGGCAGCGGCTCGGGCACGCTCTCGTCGATGCGGGTCGCCTCGACCCACAGGGCCGCGCCCGGTCCGGTGGTGCCGGCGCCGATGCGCACGCGGCCGCGGCCGCGGATCAGCGCGCCCGGGTCGCCGTCGGCCAGCCGGCCCACCTGCTCGACGGTGCCGAGCACACCGGTGCCCGCGTACGCCCCGTCGATCCGGGGCACCAGCAGCACCCTGGGCTTGCCGGGCTCCGAGCGCGCGGCGGCCTGGGCGGCCTCCACCGCGGCCCGCACGTCGGCGTCGTTCAGATCGAGCGGCACCACCATTCCGGGCAGCACGACCTCGTCGTCGAGCGGCAGCACAGGCAGAGTGAGCGGTGTGGACGTCGAAGCCATGATCTCCCCTTCGGCATGCAAGTTGAGCTATGCCGACTCAATGCACCTGAGCCTCCGAATGTTCCCCACCGGGTGTTCGCTCTGAGCGATCGACTCCGCCGCAACGGGTGACACCCGGCACAACACCGCCGGACCCCGTCTGCTTCCGCCCTCACCTCCCCGCTTCCCCCCTCTTCCCCGCCTCCCCTCCTCCCGCGGTTCCGCCCGCCTTCCGCTCCCCCGCTCCACCCCCGCTCCGCACGCCCCGCGAAAAGGTGTTGCCCGTGCCCGGTCCCCCGGCCGTACGTTCTTCCCCATGACGGAAACCCAGAGCCTGCTCGACGCCTACGACGCCCAGTTGCGCTGTGCCCCGCCGCCCGGAGTCGCGTACGAGTACGACGGCCCACTGCTCCGCCTCGACCTGGGCTTCCGCGGCTTCGTCAGCGGACCGCGCGATCTGGGCGGCCTGCGCGGGCGCGAGGTCGACGAGCTGATCGCACGGCAGCGGGACTTCTTCGCGGCCCGCGGACAGGCGGTGGAGTGGAAGGTCCGGGGGCACGACAGCCCGGCCGATCTCACGGACCGGCTGCGCGCGGCGGGCTTCGAGCCCGAGGCGCGGGAGACGGTCCTCATCGGATCCGTGGCGCGGCTGGCGGCGGAATCACCCGCCGCACCGGACGGCGTCACCGTGCGCCAGGTCACCGCGGACGCCGACCTGCGCCGGGTGGCGGCCCTGGAGACGGCGGTCTGGGGCCTGGACCTGAGCTCGATCGCCGACGACCTGACCGGGCGCGTGGCCCGCGCTCCGGAGGAGATCGCCGTCCTGGTCGCCGAGGCGCGGGGCGAGGTGGTCTGCGCGGCCTGGCTGACCTTCCGCCCCGGCAGCGACTTCGCCTCGCTGGCGGGCGGCTCGACGCTGCCCGAGTGGCGCGGCCGGGGGATCTACCGCGCCCTGCTGGCCGCCCGCGCCGAGCTCGCCGCCGCCCGGGGCGTCCCCCATCTGCACGTGGACGCCTCCGACGACAGCGAGCCCATCCTGCGCCGGCTCGGCTTCCGGGCGGTGACCACGACGACTCCTTACGTCTGGTCACCTCAGTAGGCAGGTCCTTGCGTGCGGTCACCGCGGCAGGCAGGCCCTTGTGTGCGGCCACCGCGACAGGCGGGCCCTTGCGTGCGGCCACCGCGACAGGAAGGTCCTTACGTGCGGCCACCGCGACAGGCGGGGCGGCGGGAGGTCACCGCGCCGCCACGGTGGCGGCGCGGCCGCGGTGCCAGCGGCGCGTCACCGGCCAGGTGGCGCAGCCGACCGCCAGGGACATCAGATGCCCCCAGTTCGTCATCGGGTCCGCGAACCCGATCAGGTCGCGCACCAGCATCGCGGCGAACACCACGAGCAACGGCCGGCCCAGCCACGGGGCGAGCAGACCCGTCAGGGCGCCGACACCGGCGGCGACCCCGAAGCTGATGCCGTAGTCGAGGCGGTGCAGGGAACTGGCGGGGAGACGGCCGGCCAGGACGGCCAGTCCCACCGGAACCTCGGTCGCGAGGGTCGCCGTGACGTGCCCGAGCAGGAAGACACCGGCCGTGCGCAGTCCTCCTATCCGCCGCTCCAGGGCGGTGAGGACGAGCAGACAGCAGATCGCGTAGACGGACAGAACCCCGCCCGCGATCCACAGCGCGCTGGCCAGCAGGACCAGTACGGGGGTGCGCACAAGGTGCGCCACGTCGGTGCTGGAGCCCTGGTGGAGGGTGTGCACCAGGGCGGGATCGGCGTAGGACGTGATCATTGAGGTGACGGCCAGCACGGCCGTGAAGGCGAAGGCGAACGGCGTTCCGGCGGGAGTGGGGAGCAGCCGCCAGGGACGCAGGCGCAGCCACGGCCGCGCCCCCGCGGCCGGCCCGGACGCCGGACCCCTGGCCGGACCTGACGCCGAACCCGCCGGACCCCTGGCCGGACCCGCCGCCGGGCGCGCTTCAGGCACCGCCCCGGGCGCCGCCGCGTACGGGGTCTCCGACGTGGTCGCCACGGCCGGGATCCACTGTCTGGGCATCCCGCCCAGCAGGGCGGAGGTGTCGGTGTCCGCGAGCGCCGGGCCCGGAGCCGCGGCATCCGCATCCGGGGCGTTCGCGAGGAAGTCGTCCGGATCCGCCGGGGAGGCGGCGGTCGCAGTCCGTTCCACGGTGAGGCGCTCCTTCCGGTTCGCCCCCACCCTTCGCGCACCACGGGGTCACTGTCTATGACCGGCGCCACGCACACGCCGATTCACAGCAACCTCCAATACAGCCCCCGCGTCCGGCACGACGCGGTACGGCACAGGAGCGGTACCCGGTGGCGGCGCCCGCGTACCGAGATGACTCCACGCGGGTGTGCCCCTGCGCCGGAGCAAATCCGTCAACGATCCGTCAGCAAAGTGCCAGGATGGGCCGATGCCCACGTCATACGACACTCCCGAAGTCCTGGACCGCCGCGAGGGCCCGTACGGCGAGGTCGTACTGCGCCGCCAGGGCGGGCTGTTGCAGATCATCGCCAACGGCTGCTTCCTGATGGACACCTCGGACGGCCGCTCGGAGCGGCTGCTCGTGGACGCGGCGCTCGCCGCGCTCGACGGCTTGCGCAGGCTGTCCGTCACCCGCGGTCACGACCGGCCGGCCGTGCTGGTCGGCGGTCTGGGGGTCGGTTTCTCGCTCGCGCACGCCGCGGCGAACCCGCGCTGGGGCCGGATCACCGTCGTGGAGCGCGAGCCCGCCGTCATCGACTGGCACCTTTCGGGCCCCCTGTCCGAAACCACCCGCGAGGCGCTCGCGGACCCGCGCACGGAGATCGTCCAGGCGGATCTGCTCGACTACATCGATGAGGCATTCGACACATTCGACGCACTGTGTCTCGACATCGACAACGGGCCGGACTGGACCGTCACCGAGGGCAACCAGGGGCTCTACGGCCCGGCCGGGCTGGCGAGTTGTGCGAGCGCTCTGAGATCCGGCGGAGTGCTGGCGGTGTGGTCGGCTCAGCCGTCCGCCGAATTCGAGGAAACCTTGCGAAATTCGGGGTTCACTCAAGTACGTACCGAAGAGGTACCAGTTGCCCGGGGTGTTCCGGACGTCGTCCACCTCGCCGTCCGACCTGGATAGCAAAGCCGCGGTGACTCCCCGTACGCTGCATCCCTGACGCGGATCATTCAAGCGTCAATCGCAAGCAGGCGCAGACCGAGGAATCACCCCACTGATTCCGGAGAGCACACTCAGGGGCGGGCGATGGAGCAGACACACACCTCCCACAACGGGACGGCCACGGCGACTCAGGGCGCCCAGCGGCGGGTCCTGGTGGTCGAGGACGACTCGACGATCGTGGACGCCATCGCGGCCCGACTTCGCGCCGAGGGATTCCTGGTGCAAACCGCGGGCGACGGGCCGGCGGCCGTCGACACCGCCGAGGCATGGCAGCCCGACCTGCTGATCCTCGACATCATGCTGCCCGGTTTCGACGGTCTGGAGGTCTGCCGTCGTGTGCAGGCCCAGCGGCCGGTGCCGGTGCTGATGCTGACCGCGCGTGACGACGAGACCGACATGCTGGTCGGGCTCGGCGTGGGCGCCGACGACTACATGACCAAGCCGTTCTCGATGCGGGAACTGGCCGCGCGGGTGCATGTGCTGCTGCGCCGGGTCGAGCGGGCCGTCGTGGCCGCCTCGACACCGCGCAGCGGCATACTGCGCCTCGGCGAGCTGGAGATCGACCACGCGCAGCGCCGGGTGCGGGTGCGCAGCGAGGACGTCCATCTGACGCCCACCGAGTTCGACCTGCTGGTGTGCCTGGCGAACACCCCGCGCGCGGTGCTCTCCCGTGAGCAGCTGCTGGCGGAGGTGTGGGACTGGGCGGACGCCTCCGGCACGCGTACGGTCGACAGTCACATCAAGGCGCTGCGCCGGAAGATCGGCGCCGAGCGGATCCGCACCGTGCACGGTGTGGGCTACGCGCTGGAGACCCCGACGCCATGAGCGACGGGCGGTCGGCCGCACGGAAGAGCCCCGGGGGCGAGCCCTGGGGCGGCGTACGCCCGTTCTCGATCAAGACCAAGCTGGGTGCGCTGGTAGTCATATCGGTGCTGATCACGACCGGGCTGTCGATGATCGCGGTGCACACCAAGACCGAGCTGCGCTTCATCACGGTCTTCTCGATGATCGCCACACTGCTCATCACGCAGTTCGTGGCGCACTCGCTCACCGCGCCGCTGGACGAGATGAACACGGTCGCCCGGTCCATCTCGCACGGCGACTACACCCGCCGGGTGAGCGAGAAACGCCGGGACGAGCTCGGCCACCTGGCGCAGACGATCAACGTCATGGCCGACGAGCTGGAAGCGCAGGACCTGCAGCGCAAGGAGCTGGTGGCCAACGTCTCGCACGAGCTGCGGACGCCCATCGCGGGGCTGCGCGCGGTGCTGGAGAACGTCGTGGACGGCATCTCGGTGGCGGACACCGAGACGATGCGCACCGCCCTGAAGCAGACCGAGCGGCTCGGGCGGCTGGTGGAGACACTGCTGGACCTGTCCCGGCTCGACAACGGGGTCGTACCGCTGCGCCAGCGGCGCTTCGAGGTCTGGCCGTATCTGTCCGGGGTGCTGAAGGAGGCCAACATGGTCGCCTCCGCGCGCGCGAGCATGGCCTCGGGCTCCGGCAGCCACACCCGCACGGACGTCCATCTCCACCTGGACGTGTCCCCGCCGGAGCTGACCGCGCACGCGGACCCCGAGCGCATCCACCAGGTCGTGGCCAACCTCATCGACAACGCGGTCAAGCACAGCCCGCCGCACGGCCGGGTGACGGTCCGGGCGCGGCGCGGGGCGCTGCCGGAGTCGCTGGAGCTGGAGGTCCTGGACGAGGGGCCCGGCATCCCCCGCTCGGAGTGGCACCGCGTCTTCGAGCGGTTCAACCGGGGAGCCGTCCGCCGGCCGCACGGTCCGGGCAGCGACGGCGGTACGGGACTGGGGCTGGCGATCGCCCGGTGGGCGGTGGATCTGCACGGCGGCCGCATCGGCGTGGCCGAATCCGACCGGGGGTGCAGGATCATCGTCACTCTCCCGGGACTGTCATCTGTGCCAAGTTGACGTAAAGTGCGAACCGGAGCCACAAGATCCACGGGCGTCCGCGCTGACGGACACGTGTGATCAGGCACAGGCCCACGTCAACGGCGTGCGAGGCCTCCTTCGACGAACCCTGACGCATCACCCACGTAGCGGAACCACATGTGTTTCCCGCCATTTCCAGGGCCGAAACACACTTTCTGATGTGACTTACACGACGTTGAACCGGCCTGGCCTGACCTTCCCGGCCAGGGGGGCGTAGCCTTTATTTCCGCTGTCCATCACCTTGTGAAGCGGAAGAGGGCGGTTGCCGCCGTGTCGCCACAGTCCCCCAGTAACGCATCGAGCCTCTCGACCGACGCAGACCAAGCGGGCAAGAACCCCGCTGCCGCGTTCGGCCCCAACGAGTGGCTCGTCGACGAGATCTATCAGCAGTACCTCCAGGACCCGAATTCGGTAGACCGCGCCTGGTGGGACTTCTTCGCCGACTACAAGCCGGGGACGGCTACCTCCCCGGCGCCGGCGAGCACTGCGGCCGCGGGGGCCGCAGGCGCTGCCGCCCCGGCACCCGCCGCCCCGGCCCAGGCCGCGCCCGCCGCCGCTCCGGCGGCCCCGGCCGTGCCCGCGCCGGCCCAGGCTCCCGCGAAGCCCGCCGCCGCCGCTCCGGCGCCCGCGGCCGCTCCGGCGAAGCCCGCCGCCGCGGCCCCGGCCGCCAAGGCGAAGGCCGCTCCGGCCGCCGAGGCCCCGGAGGGTCCCGAGTTCGTGACGCTGCGCGGTCCCTCCGCCGCGGTCGCCAAGAACATGAACGCCTCCCTGGAGCTGCCCACGGCCACGTCCGTGCGCGCGGTCCCGGTGAAGCTGCTGTTCGACAACCGCATCGTCATCAACAACCACCTCAAGCGCGCCCGGGGCGGGAAGATCTCCTTCACGCACCTGATCGGCTTCGCGATGGTGCAGGCCATCAAGGCCATGCCGTCGATGAACTGGCACTACGCGGAGAAGGACGGGAAGCCCACCCTCGTCAAGCCCGCGCACGTCAACTTCGGTCTCGCCATCGACCTGGTGAAGCCGAACGGCGACCGCCAGCTCGTCGTCGCCGGCATCAAGAAGGCCGAGACGCTGAACTTCTTCGAGTTCTGGCAGGCCTACGAGGACATCGTCCGCCGCGCCCGCGACGGCAAGCTGACGATGGACGACTTCACCGGTGTCACGGTCTCCCTGACCAACCCCGGCGGCCTCGGCACCGTCCACTCGGTCCCGCGTCTGATGCCCGGCCAGTCGGTCATCATGGGCGTCGGCTCCATGGACTACCCCGCGGAGTTCCAGGGCACCTCCCAGGACACCCTGAACAAGCTCGGCATCTCGAAGGTCATGACGCTCACGTCGACCTACGACCACCGGGTGATCCAGGGCGCGGCCTCCGGCGAGTTCCTCCGGATCGTCGCGAACTTCCTCCTCGGCGAGCAGGGCTTCTACGACGGCATCTTCGCCTCGCTGCGCATCCCCTACGAGCCGGTCCGCTGGCTCAAGGACATCGACGCCAGCCACGACGACGACGTCACCAAGGCCGCCCGGGTCTTCGAGCTGATCCACTCCTACCGGGTCCGCGGCCACGTCATGGCCGACACCGACCCGCTGGAGTACCGCCAGCGCAAGCACCCCGACCTGGACATCACCGAGCACGGGCTCACCCTGTGGGACCTGGAGCGCGAGTTCGCCGTCGGCGGCTTCTCGGGCAAGTCCCTGATGAAGCTGCGCGACATCCTCGGCGTGCTGCGCGACTCGTACTGCCGCACCACCGGCATCGAGTTCATGCACATCCAGGACCCCAAGCAGCGCAAGTGGATCCAGGACCGCGTCGAGCGCCCCCACGCCCGCGTGGAGCGCGAGGAGCAGCTGCGCATCCTGCGCCGGCTGAACGCGGCGGAGGCTTTCGAGACCTTCCTCCAGACGAAGTACGTCGGCCAGAAGCGCTTCTCCCTGGAGGGCGGCGAGTCCGTCATCCCGCTGCTCGACGCGGTGATCGACTCCGCGGCCGAGTCGCGCCTCGACGAGGTCGTCATCGGCATGGCCCACCGCGGCCGCCTGAACGTCCTCGCCAACATCGTCGGCAAGTCGTACGCGCAGATCTTCCGCGAGTTCGAGGGCAACCTCGACCCGAAGTCGATGCACGGCTCCGGCGACGTGAAGTACCACCTGGGCGCCGAGGGCACCTTCACCGGCCTGGACGGCGAGCAGATCAAGGTCTCGCTGGCCGCGAACCCGTCCCACCTGGAGACGGTCGACCCGATCATCGAGGGCATCGCCCGCGCCAAGCAGGACGTCATCAACAAGGGCGGCACGGACTTCACGGTGCTGCCGGTGGCGATCCACGGCGACGCGGCCTTCGCGGGTCAGGGCGTGGTGGCCGAGACCCTGAACATGTCGCAGCTGCGGGGCTACCGCACCGGTGGCACGGTCCACATCGTCATCAACAACCAGGTCGGCTTCACCGCGGCCCCCGAGTCCTCGCGTTCCTCCATGTACGCGACGGACGTGGCCCGCATGATCGAGGCCCCGATCTTCCACGTGAACGGCGACGACCCGGAGGCCGTGGTCCGCGTCGCGCGGCTGGCCTTCGAGTTCCGCCAGGCGTTCAACAAGGACGTGGTGATCGACCTCCTGTGCTACCGCCGCCGCGGTCACAACGAGTCGGACAACCCGGCCTTCACCCAGCCGCTGATGTACGACCTGATCGACAAGAAGCGCTCGGTGCGCAAGCTCTACACCGAGTCCCTCATCGGTCGCGGCGACATCACCCTGGAAGAGGCCGAGCAGGCGCTCCAGGACTACCAGGGCCAGCTGGAGAAGGTCTTCACGGAGGTCCGCGAGGCCACCGCGCAGCCGACCGCCACCGCCCCGTCCGACCCGCAGGCCGAGTTCCCGGTCGCGGTGAACACGGCGGTGTCCGCGGAGACGGTCAAGCGGATCGCCGAGTCCCAGGTCAACATCCCCGACCACGTCACCGTCCACCCGCGCCTGCTGCCGCAGCTCCAGCGCCGGGCGGCCATGGTCGAGGACGGCACCATCGACTGGGGCATGGGCGAGACCCTCGCCTTCGGCTCCCTCCTGCTGGAGGGCGTCCCGGTGCGCCTGGCCGGCCAGGACTCGCAGCGCGGTACGTTCGGCCAGCGTCACGCGGTGATCATCGACCGTCAGACGGGCGAGGACTTCACGCCGCTGCTGTACCTGTCCGAGGACCAGGCCCGCCTGAACGTCTACAACTCCCTGCTGTCCGAGTACGCGGCGATGGGCTTCGAGTACGGCTACTCGCTGGCCCGCCCCGACGCGCTCGTGATGTGGGAGGCGCAGTTCGGCGACTTCGTCAACGGCGCGCAGACGGTCGTCGACGAGTACATCTCCGCGTCGGAGCAGAAGTGGGGCCAGACCTCCGGCGTCACCCTGCTCCTCCCGCACGGCTACGAGGGCCAGGGCCCGGACCACTCGTCCGCCCGCCCGGAGCGTTTCCTCCAGCTGTGCGCGCAGAACAACATGACGGTCGCGATGCCCACGCTCCCGTCGAACTACTTCCACCTCCTGCGGTGGCAGGTGCACAACCCGCACCACAAGCCGCTGATCGTCTTCACCCCGAAGTCGATGCTGCGCCTGAAGGCCGCGGCCTCGAAGGCGGAGGAGTTCACGAGCGGCCAGTTCCGCCCGGTCATCGGCGACGCGAAGGCCGACCCGGCCGCGGTGAAGAAGGTCGTCTTCTGCGCCGGCAAGGTCTACTACGACCTGGAGGCCGAGCGTCAGAAGCGTGGCGCCTCGGACCCCGCGGCCGCCGAGACGGCGATCATCCGGCTGGAGCGCCTGTACCCGCTGCCGGGTGCCGAGCTCCAGGCCGAGATCGCCAAGTACCCGAACGCGGAGAAGTACCTCTGGGCCCAGGAGGAGCCGGCCAACCAGGGTGCCTGGCCGTTCATCGCCCTGAACCTGATCGACCACCTGGACCTGGCCGTCGGCGCGGACGTGCCGCACGGCGAGCGTCTGCGCCGTATCTCGCGTCCGCACTCGTCGTCCCCGGCGGTGGGCTCGGCGAAGCGGCACCAGGCGGAGCAGGAGCAGCTGGTCCGTGAGGTGTTCGAGGCCTAGGCCCCGCGCATCCGGTCGTCCCGCGGCCCCGTCCCCGGCCCTCGTGGCCAGGGACGGGGCCGCGTTCGTTCCCCCAGCGGGCGGGATAGCCTGGAGGGGTCGTTGACGCCCAGTTCTTTGCGGAGCATTCGTGTACTTCACCGACCGCGGCATCGAGGAGCTCGAGAAGCGCCGGGGCGAGGAGGAGGTCACCTTCGAGTGGCTCGCCGAGCAGCTGCGTACGTTCGTCGACCTCAACCCGGACTTCGAGGTGCCGGTGGAGCGTCTGGCGACGTGGCTGGCCCGGCTGGACGACGAGGACGAGGACGAGTAGGCGTCCGTAGGGCTTCTGCCGCTGCCGGACGGATCGTTCGGCTGCCGTACGGCCTTGGCCCGCTGCCGTGCGGCTGTTTTCGGGTGCCGTGAGGCTTCTCCAGTCGCCGAGCGACTTCTGTCTCCGCCCTACGGTTTCCGCCCGCTGCCGGACGGCCGTTTTCGGGTGCCGTGAGGCTTCTCCGGCCGCCGAGCGACTCCTGTTCTCTGCCGTACGGCTTCCTCCCGCTGCCGTGCGGCTGCATCCGGGTGCCGTGAGGCTTCTCCCGCTGCCGTCCCGGTGAGGCGGCGGCCCGTTCCGCCGGGGGTGCCGGACCGGCGCCCCTGTCCTGCGGCCGCCGGCCGTCAGTCGCGTGGCCTGCCCAGGTCGTACAGCAGCCCCAGCGCCCCGTGGGCCAGGAGCAG
The DNA here is from genome assembly GCF_040296125.1 of Streptomyces sp. NPDC002265. Lineage (NCBI taxonomy): Bacteria > Bacillati > Actinomycetota > Actinomycetes > Kitasatosporales > Streptomycetaceae > Streptomyces > Streptomyces sp. NPDC002265. The sequence continues at coordinate 21,428 of NZ_JBEOWS010000125.1, forward strand.
CGTGCCCGAGGTGACCCAGCCGCCGTTGCGGCGCCGCAGTCCCCAGGCGGTGAGCGGGAGGCCCGCCGCCACCTGGGCGAGGGCGAGGACCTGGGCTCCGGGGGTCCCCGCGTAGGGGAGCAAGGGGCCCGGAAGACCGCGCCCGTCCCCGCTCCCGGCGGTACCGGGCACCCTCGGCCCGGGTTCTGTGACGGTGGCCGCCGGGCGAGGAGTGTCCGGCCGGCCGGGCTCCTGGATCTCCTGTGTGCCGGGGCAGGACCGGGCCGCCTCCCGAAGACGGCCGGCGGACTCACCGGGAGTGAGGCCCGGCGGCAGGGCGACCCCCGCCCGGGCGAGAACCGCCAGCAGGCCTCCCAGCCGGGCACGGGCGTCGCCCCCGAAGCCGGGGCCGGGACCGGGACCGAAGCCGGGACCGGGACCGGGACCGAAGCCGGGGCCGGGGCCTGAGCAGGTCAGGGCTTCCAGGAACGGCAGGTCGGCGACCGGGTCGAGGTCCAGGCGGGCCGCGAAGGTGCGCATGGCCTCCTCCTCGCCGGCCGGGGTGCCGTCCGTGAGCCAGACGTAGCCGACGGGACGGCGGTAACCGGACGCGAGGGTGTAGCCGGCCCGGTCGGCGTCCCACCACAACGCCAGTACGGGCCAGGGCGCACCGACGGCCAGAGCGGTCGCCCAGCCGGTGGCGACGCGGTCGACCGGTTCGCCCTCCTGCCGCCACGGCCTGCCCTCGGGCACGAGGACGCTCCACGTCGCACCGGCCGACGTGAGCAGGACACGGTCGCGCATCGGACGGGCGGTGGGGGCGACGGAGCCGGGGTCCGCCCGGCAGAGCAGCAGGGCTCCCTGGGCGGGGCGGCCCGGCCGGGCACGCGGCCCGAAGTCTTCCGTCGGCATGTTCACACGCTATGTCCACGCGTCAGCTCTGTGTGATCGGTGATCGCCAGAACGGGTGCCTTGACATTCGACGGCCGCGATATATCGTGATTGAAGGAGACGCGATATGGCGCGTTCTTGCCGTCCTGGAGGTCCGCACCATGTCCGAGTGGTCCGTCGCAGAGCCGAGGAAGCTCACCTTCGACGAGCCGGTGAGCGAACTGCACGTGCGCATCGTCAACGGAACAGTGAACGTCGTGGGCACGGACGAAGGTTCCGCCCGGCTCGAGGTGTCCGAGGTCGAGGGCCCGCCCCTGATCGTCACCCAGCGCAACGGCACCCTGACGGTGGCGTACGAGGACCTGCCGTGGAAGGGCTTCCTGAAGTGGCTCGACCACAAGGGCTGGCGGCGCAGTGCCGTCGTCTCCCTGGCGGTGCCCGCCCGCACCCGTGTCGAGGTCGGTGTCGTCGGAGCCACGGCCATGGTCTCCGGCATCGACGGGGACGCCGAGGTGAAGGGGGTCAGCGGCGACACCACGCTGGTGGGACTGGCGGGCCCGGTCCGCGCGGACACCGTCTCGGGGAACGTGGAGGCCCAGGCCCTCAGCGGGGATCTCCGCTTCCACTCCGTCTCGGGCGACCTGACCGTGGTCGAGGCCGCCGGGTCCTGTGTGAAGGCCGACTCCGTGAGCGGCTCGATGATCGTCGACGTCGACTCGAAGAACAGCCCCGCGGAGATCAGCCTGACCAGCGTCTCCGGTGAGATCGCCATCCGGCTGCCGCACCCGGCGGACGCGCAGGTGGAGGCGAACACCGCGAGCGGCACCGTCTCCAACGCCTTCGAGGACCTCCGGGTCAGCGGCCAGTGGGGCGCCAAGCGGATCACCGGACGGCTCGGCGCGGGCAGCGGCCGGCTGAAGGCGACGACGGTCTCCGGGTCCATCGCCCTGCTGCGCCGACCCCCCGCGGAGGACGAACCGTGGGAGGGGCGGACGGAGGCGACACCTTCGCCCGGCGGTCCGGACGAGGACCCCCGCCCGGCCGACGGCCCGACCGGTGCCCCCGCGGACGGCACGACCGACGGCTCGATCGACAAGAAGGTGCTCTGACATGCCTCCCGTCTTCGCCCATGGCCGTCTGCGCCTCTATCTGCTGAAGCTGCTGGACGAGGCCCCGCGCCACGGCTACGAGGTGATCCGCCTCCTCGAGGAGCGCTTCCAGGGTCTGTACGCCCCGTCGGCGGGCACGGTCTACCCCCGGCTGGCGAAGCTGGAGGCGGAGGGCCTGGTCACGCACACCACCGAGGGCGGCCGCAAGGTGTACGCCATCACGGACGCCGGCCGCGCCGAACTGGCCGACCGCAGCGGCGAACTGGCCGATCTGGAACTGGAGATCCGGGAGTCGGTCGCGGAACTGGCCGCCGAGATCCGCGCCGATGTGCGTGGCGCCGCCGGTGATCTGCGCCGTGAGATGCGGGCGGCGGCCTCGGAGGCCCGGCGGGGCGGCTCGGTATCCGGGGAGCACCGGACCGGCGGCGACCACGGCGACTTCGGGGACTTCGGGGACAAGGAGGCGTGGCGGGCCGCCAAGGAGGAGATGCGCCGCGCCAAGCAGGAGTGGAAGGAGCAGGCCCGCCGCGCCAAGGACGAGAGCCGCCGGGCCCGCGAGGAGGCCCAGCGGGCCCGGCGCCAGGCGAAGGAGGCGCAGGACAGGGCCAGGAGCCAGGCGCAGGAGGAGTTGCAGCGCATCTCCCGGCGGGTCCAGGAGCAGGTGCAGGACCACTTCGAGCGGGGCGACTGGCCCACGGGCCTGCGGGAGGGCCTGACCGAACTCGCCAAGGAGTTCGGCGATTTCGGGAAAGAATTCGGTAAGGAATTCGGCAGGGACCTCGGCTTCGGCCGTACCGGTGGGGGCGGCGGGGGTGCCGGCTCCGAGAAGGCGGCGCCCGGACCGGAGTACGGCCGTACACCGGAGGACTTCCCGGCCGGCTACGAACCGGCCTGGGCCCACGAGGACCTCACCGGCGATCCGGCCCGCGATCTGGACCGGCTGCTCGACCGCTTCCGGGACGACATCCGGGACGCGGCCCGCGACCACGGCGTCACCGCGGACCAGCTCCGTGACGCCCGCGGTCATCTCTCCGCGGCGGCGGAGTCGTTGTCTACGTAGGCCGAGCCGATCTGGATGGCGTCGTTGGCCGGGTCGGCCACCTGTTC